>NZ_DAOLKE010000052.1:0-16039 GCF_035331805.1 Plasticicumulans sp.
ATCGCCAAGTTCCAGCGCGAGCTGGGCGCGATGGGCTACAAGTTCCAGTTCATCACGCTGGCCGGCTTCCACAGCCTGAACTACTCGATGTTCAACCTCGCCTACGGCTACGCGCGCCAGAACATGAGCGCCTTCGTCGAGCTGCAGGAAGCCGAGTTCAAGGCCGCCGAGAAGGGCTTCACCGCCGTCAAGCACCAGCGCGAGGTCGGCACCGGCTACTTCGACTCCGTCACGCAGACGATCCAGGGCGGCCAGTCGTCCACCGTCGCGCTGAAGGGCTCGACCGAAGAAGAGCAGTTCCACTGATCCGGTCCCTCCGGGGGCGGATGCAGCACGACAGGGCAGGCGACCTCCGGGTCGCCTGCCCTTTTTTTGTCTCAGGTCAATGCAGGACGGCTCTGGAAGAATCCGTGCCGCTTCCGTATATCTAGGGGCGTGGGTCCGCACGGACCGGCGCTCCGGCAACGACAGACATCGGTTCATCCCAGCATGGCTCAGGAACACAACCCACGGCACGGCGACGGCGGACTGGCGGTCGAGAAGGCCAAGCCGGAACTGAAGCCGCCGCGCATGTACAAGGTGGTGCTGCTCAACGACGACTACACGCCGATGGAGTTCGTCGTGCACGTGCTCGAAGCGTTCTTCGGCATGAACCGCGAGCAGGCCACGCAGGTCATGTTGCATGTCCATACCCGCGGGAAGGGGGTATGTGGTGTCTATACTCGGGACATCGCCGAGACCAAGGTCGCCCAGGTCAACGCGTTCTCACGCACCCACCAGCACCCGCTGCTCTGCACCATGGAAGAAGCCTGACAAGGAAAAAGGACGTCATTGCCACCCCATTTGCTTATCGACGAGGTCGTTCACCATGTTGAGCAAGGAACTGGAGTTCACCATCAACCTCGCGTTCCGCGAGGCGAGGGATCGGCGCCATGAGTTCATGACCGTCGAGCACCTGCTGCTTGCCTTGCTCGATAACCCGTCGGCCGCCGAGGTTCTGCGCGCCTGCGGGGCCAACATGGACAAGTTGAAGAGTGATCTGCAGGGCTTCATCCGCGAGAGCACGCCGGTGCTCGCCGCCGATGATCCGCGCGAGACCCAGCCGACGCTCGGCTTCCAGCGCGTCCTGCAGCGCGCCGTGCTGCACGTGCAGTCCTCGGGCAACAAGGAGGTCACCGGTGCCAACGTGCTGGTGGCGATCTTCGGCGAGCAGGATTCGCAGGCGGTGTACTTCCTGAAGCGCCAGGACATCAGCCGGCTCGACGTCATCAACTACATCTCGCACGGGATTTCCAAGGTGTCCGACGACGGCGATCACGGCAATGCCGCCCAGAATTCCGAAGAGGAACCCGGCGAGCAGCCGAGCGGCCGGCCGCTCGACAACTACGCCAGCAACCTCAACGAGATGGCCCGTCAGGGGCGCATCGATCCGCTGATCGGCCGGGCCGAGGAAGTCGAGCGCACGATCCAGATCCTCTGCCGGCGGCGCAAGAACAACCCGCTGTTCGTCGGCGAGGCCGGCGTCGGCAAGACCGCGATCGCCGAAGGACTCGCGAAGCTGATCGTCGAGGGCAAGGTGCCCGACGTGCTGAAGAAGGCGACGATCTACTCGCTCGACCTCGGCTCGCTGGTCGCCGGCACCAAGTATCGGGGCGACTTCGAGAAGCGCCTGAAGGCGGTGCTGACGCAGCTGCGCAAGGAGCGCAACGCCGTGCTGTTCATCGACGAGATCCACACCGTCATCGGCGCCGGTGCGGCCTCGGGCGGAGTCATGGACGCCTCGAACCTGATCAAGCCGGCGCTCGCCTCCGGTGACCTGAAGTGCATCGGCTCGACGACCTACCAGGAATACCGCGGCATCTTCGAGAAGGATCGCGCGCTGGCACGGCGCTTCCAGAAGATCGACGTGCCGGAGCCTTCGGTCGAGGAGACCTACCAGATCCTGAAGGGCCTGAAGCCGCGCTTCGAGGAACACCACGACGTCAAGTACGCACCGAAGGCGCTGCGTGCCGCGGCCGAGCTGTCGGCGCGCTACATCAATGACCGCCACCTGCCGGACAAGGCGATCGATGTCATCGACGAGGCCGGCGCCAGCCAGCGGCTGCTGACGCCGAACCGGCGCAAGAAGGTCATCGGCGTGCCCGAGATCGAGGCCATCGTCGCCAAGATCGCGCGCATCCCGCCGAAGAGCGTCTCGGCTTCCGACAAGGACACGCTGAAGAACCTCGACCGCAACCTGAAGCTGGTCGTCTACGGCCAGGATCAGGCGATCGGGGCGCTGTCGAACGCGATCAAGATGGCGCGCTCCGGGCTTGGCAACGAGATGAAGCCGATCGGTGCCTTCCTGTTCGCCGGCCCGACCGGCGTCGGCAAGACCGAGGTCACGCGCCAGCTCGCCAAGGCGCTCGGCATCGAGCTGCTGCGCTTCGACATGTCCGAGTACATGGAGCGGCACACGGTGTCACGGCTGATCGGCGCACCGCCCGGCTACGTCGGCTTCGACCAGGGCGGCCTGCTGACCGATGCGATCCTGAAGCACCCGCATGCCGTGCTGCTGCTCGACGAGATCGAGAAGGCGCACCCGGACGTGTTCAACCTGCTGCTGCAGGTCATGGATCACGGCACGCTGACCGACAACAACGGCCGCAAGGCGGATTTCCGCAACGTCATCCTGGTCATGACCACCAACGCCGGTGCGGACCAGATCGAGCGCTCCGGCATCGGCTTCACGACCGAGGATCACTCGACCGACAGCCTCGAAGTCATCAAGCGCATGTTCTCGCCGGAGTTCCGCAACCGCCTCGATGCAATCATCCAGTTCAAGGCGCTGGAGAGCGACACGATCGGCCACGTCGTCGACAAGTTCATCATCGAGCTCGAAGCGCAGCTGGTTGCCAAGCACGTGACGCTGGAAGTCTCCGGCGCCGCCCGCGCCTGGCTCGCCGTGCGCGGCTACGACCGCAAGATGGGCGCCCGGCCGATGGCGCGCGTGATCCAGGAGCACATCAAGAAGCCGCTGGCCGAGGAACTGCTGTTCGGACGCCTCGCCTCGGGCGGGCACGTGCTGATCGATGCCGACGGTGACGGGCTGGTGATCGATTTCGCCGAGGCGACGGCGGAAGTGAGCTGACCGGACCGGCGCTGACGCCGCGTGCTGCACCGGACCGGCGGGGGCGACCCTGCCGGTTCTTGTTTTTCAGCGGCCGCGATAGGTGATGCGGCCCTTCGACAGGTCGTACGGCGTCAGTTCGACGCGGACCTTGTCGCCGGTCAGGATGCGGATGTAGTGCTTGCGCATGCGGCCGGAAATGTGGGCGGTGACGACGTGGCCGTTTTCGAGCTGTACGCGGAACATCGTGTTCGGAAGGGTCTCGATGACCGTTCCTTCCATTTCGATATGGTCTTCTTTCGACATCAGGACTCTCTGGCAGGGGGAAAAGCGGCGGTGAGGGCGATCGGTCGGTGCGGTCGGTCTGGTGCGGCGCGCCAAAATAGCCAAACGGCCCTTCAGCATCAAGGACCGGCAGCACGGGACAGGGTGAATTCGTACGCGAGGGTGGACGGTCGCGGCCGGGCGGTTCAGCGGACAGGCGTTTCGGGCGGGGAGCGCCAGTCGCCGTTGATGAAGACCTCGCAGGGCCGGAAGCGCGTCTTGTAGTTCATCTTGCGGCAGCCGGCAATCCAGTATCCGAGGTAGACGTAGGCCAGACCGCGGCGGCGCGCCTCCTCGATCTGCCAGAGGATCGCCGCGGTGCCGGGTGCCCGCGCTTCGGCCGCGGGATCGTAATACGTGTAGACCGCCGACAGTCCGTCCCCGAGCACGTCGACGACCGCGACCGCCAGCAGCCGGCCGTCGGCGTCGCGGAATTCGGCGAGGAAGGTCCGGCTCCAGCTGGAACGGATGAAGCCGAGGTAGCTGTCGGGGGTGGCATCGTCCATGCCGCCGTCCGGGTGGCGCAGCGCCAGGTAGCGGGCGAACAGCTGGAAGTGCTCCTCGCGCAGCACCGGTTCGACCAGGCTGACCTGCAGGTCGAGGTTGCGGGCCTGCGTGCGCCGCTGGGAGCGGTTCGGCTGGAACTGCCGGACCGGGATGCGCAGCGACTGGCAGGCGTGGCAGCCCTGGCAGTGCGGCCGGTAGACGTGCTCGCCGCTGCGCCGGAAACCGTGCAGCACCAGCGCCGAGTACAGCGTGTCGCAGACGGCGAGCGGGTCGGCGACGAGGTTGCGCGCCGTGTGGCCGGCCAGATAGCTGCACGGATGCGCATCGGTCAGGAACAGCCGCAGGCTGCCGAGTTCGGAGCGCGGAGCGGCCATCGTCAGCCGGCTCCGGGCGCTGCTTCGGCCGGCAGCGTCCACGGCGTGGCCGGCAGCAGGCGGTGGACGTGCTCGTGCAGCAGCTTCAGGAACTCGGCGCGTGGCAGGCTCTGCGCGCCGAGGCTCAGCAGATGGCCGGTTTCGAGCTGGCAGTCGATGAAGCCGAAGCCGCGCTGCACCAGCAGCCGGCCGAGATGCACGAGCGCGACCTTGGACGCATCGTTCATGCGGCTGAACATCGATTCGCCGAAGAACACGCCGCCGAGCGCGACGCCATACAGCCCGCCGACCAGACGCTCGCCGTGCCAGGTCTCGATCGAATGCGCGTAGCCGAGCACGTGCAGCCGGCAGTAGGCCTCGCGCATCTCACGGGTGATCCAGGATTCCGGGGCCTCCGGTCGCGGTGCGGCGCATTCGGCGATCACGCACGCGAAGGCGCGATCGACCGTGACCGTGTAGCGACCGCTGCGCAGCACCTTGCGCAGGCTGTGCGAGACCCGGATGCGGTCGGGCAGGAAGATCGTGCGCGGGTCCGGTGACCACCACAGGATCGGCTGGCCCTTGCCGTACCACGGGAAGATGCCCTGCCGGTAGCCGTTCAGCAGCCGGGCCGGCGCCAGGCTGCCGCCGGCGGCGAGCAGGCCGTTCGGCTCGACCAGCGCCGCCTCGGCGGGCGGAAACGGCTGGTTCGGATTGCGGGCGTCGAGCCAGGCGATCATGCCGCGGCCTCGCCGCTGCGATACGGCAGCCGTGCGGTGAGCTCGCGCGCGTACTCGACGATGGCCGGGCGCTCGCGATGCAGGAAGGCGTCGATCGCCTGACGGAAGCCCGGATGTGCGACCCAGTGCGCCGAGTGCGTCAGCACCGGTTCGAAGCCGCGCGCCACCTTGTGCTCGCCCTGCGCGCCGGGTTCGAAGCGTGTCAGCCCGTGCTCGATGCAGTGCTCGATACCCTGGTAGTAACAGGCTTCGAAGTGCAGCGCGTCGAAGGACTCGGCGCAGCCCCAGTGGCGGCCATACAGCGTGCGTGCGCCGGCGTAGCTGATCGCGGCGGCGACGATGTCATGCCCGCGCCGGGCAAGCACCAGCAGCACGCGTTCGCCGAGCGTGCGGCCGATCTCCAGGAAGAACGGCAGGCTCATCGGGGCCGGACAGCCGCGCTGCTCGAAGGTGTTGCGGTAGAAGCGGTGGAAGACCCGCCACTGCGCCTCGCTGACGGCATTCCCGGGCAGGCGTTCGAGTTCGAGGCCGGCCTCGCGCACGCGCCGGCGTTCCTGGCGCAGGTTCTTGCGCTTCTTGGCCGAGAAGGCGTCGAGGAAATCGTCGAAATCGCGGTAGCCGCGATCCTGCCAGTGGAACTGGCAGCCGAGCCGGTGCGTGAGCCCGGCCGCCGCCAGGGATTCGAGTTCACCGGCCTGCGGGAACAGCACGTGCAGCGTCGAGCAGCCGAGTCCGGCGGCGAGCTCGCGCGCCCCTTCGGCAAGCAGCGCCATGACCGCGCCGGCATCGGCACCGGCGGCGACCAGCAGCCGCTGGCCGGTCGCCGGCGTGTGCGGGATCGCCGCCACCAGCTTCGGGTAATAGCGCAGGCCGTTGCGGTGGTAGGCATCGGCCCAGCCCCAGTCGAACACGAACTCGCCCCAGGAGTCGGTCTTCAGGAACAGCGGACACCCCCCGAGCAGGCGGCCGTCATCGTCGCGCACGCTCAGCGGTCGCGGTTGCCAGTGCGTGCCGGGGCCGGTGACGCCGTGGTTTTCGAGCGCGACGAGAAACGCATGCTGAAGAAAGGGGTCTTCGTCGCGGACCAGGGTGTTCCACTCGGCAGCGGGCAGCTCGCGGAAGGATTCGTGGCAGCGCAGGTGCATGCTCTTGGGGGGCTCGTGTGACCGGTGCCGCTTCGACGCGCCGGGCGCGGCGAAGTTTGACACCCGATTCCAAGCTTAGGGGCAAGTCGACGGCCGCGCACGTGGTGCGCGCTTTGCCAGCACCGGGGCGGGATGGGACAATGCATCCCCTCATCACCCCTCCGGCTGCTCCGCCGCCCTGCCGTCCGCTTCGACGCGCCTTGCGCGGCACGGACCCATCCCCAGATCGCTTCACACAGGTGGCAGCTTGGCTCAGCAGGCACGCAGAAAAAACGTGACGCCCGCGGGCGTCAAGATCGTCCGTCACATCAGCCATGGCCTGCGCGAGATCGGCTTCCTGCTGCTCGCGACCGTGGCGGCCTTCCTGTTCATCGCACTGGCCTCGTACGTGCCGGCCGATCCGGCCTGGACGCATACCGGCACCAGTGCACCGATGAACCTCGGCGGCGTGGCCGGCGCGTGGTTTGCCGACATCGCGCTGTACTTCTTCGGCTACCCCGCCTACCTGTTCCCGCTCGGCCTGGTGTTCGCGGGCTGGCGGCTGTTCAAGCGCAACGGCCTTGCCGAGATCGACGCCGAGATCATCGTGTTCCGTACCGTCGGCTTTCTGGTCACGGTCGGCACCGGCTGCGGACTGGCCGCCCTGCACCTGCAGCCCGGAGCCCTGCGCGGCAGTGCCGGCGGCATCGTCGGCGATCTGTGCGGGCACGGGCTGATCAACGCCTTCGGACCCGGTGGCGGCACGCTGTTCCTGGCCGCGCTGTTCCTCGCCGGCGTGACGCTGGCCTCGGGGCTGTCGTGGCTGTCGCTGGTCGATCTGATCGGCAAGTCGATCTGGGATGTCGCGGCGCTGTTCGCCCGGGCCGGCAGCTGGGTTGCCGGGCGCATCGCTCCGCGCCGGGGCGAAGCCGGCGACGATGAGCCGCAGCAGCAGGGCAGGGCGCCCGAGCTGCCGCTGGCCGGCGGCCGGCAGGAGCCGGTACTGGTTGCAGAGCTGCCGCCGCAGGCGCCGCCTGCGCCGGTGTCGAAGCCGGTCGCGGAACCGGAAAAACCTGCCACCGGCAGCGACGGCCCGGCCGAGCCGGCCACCGCCGGCAAGCGCGGCCGGATCGAACCGTCCTTCGATGCGACGACGGCTCCGTGGGACCTCGTGGAGGACGACGAGCCGAAGCCGCCGCTGCCCGCGACCCGGGTGTCCGGGTCGCCGCTGCGCCCGGCACCGCTCCTCGACGATGACGAGGACGACGGTCCGGACACAGCGGCGCGGGTGGCAGCCCCGGTGACGGTGAACACCGGAGCGCCCGGTCCGGATACGGATCAGGATCCGGAACCGGACGACGACGAGGTGCCGCAGGCACAGCTCGTGTCGCAGGCCGCCGGTGCGCGCGCGCCGCGGCCGGTTGTGATGGCGGCGGACGAGGAGGAGGAGGGTGGGGATGGCGGATCATCGCCGGCTCCGGCACCGGTGCCGGACGCTGCCGAACTGGTGATCGGCGCGCGCCGCAATGCGCCGATCGAGGGGCCGGTGACCCAGCCGGTGGCTGCAGCGGCGCCGATCCCGCTCCCGGCACCGGCCCCGGTTCCCCTGCCGGCACCTGCGGCCGCCGCGCCCGTGGCGGTTCCGGCGGCTGCGCCGCGACCGCAGCCGCCGGCGCGTGCCGAAGGCGTGTCCGAGGCTGCGGCGGCGCTGTTCGGGCTGCGGCCGAAGCGCGAGGTGCTCGATCCGCTGCCGCCGCTCGAACTTCTGGACCTGCCGCGCGAGCAGGCCGCCGGCTACTCGCCGGAGGCGCTCGACGGCATGTCGCGTCAGGTCGAGTCCAAGCTCGCCGAGTTCGGCGTCGACGTGACCGTCGTCAACGTCGAACCGGGGCCGGTGGTCACGCGCTTCGAGCTCGACCTCGCCCCCGGCGTCAAGGTCAGCCAGATCAGCAATCTCGCCAAGGACGTGGCGCGCGGGCTGTCGGTGGTCAGCGTGCGCGTCGTCGAGGTCATCCCCGGCAAGTCAGTGATCGGACTGGAGATTCCGAACCGGCGCCGGCAGATCGTGTCGCTGCGCGAGATCATCGCCGCGCCGGTCTGGCAGGGAGCGGGTTCGCCGCTGACGGTCGCGCTCGGCCACGACATCGGTGGCCGGCCGGTGGTCGGCAACCTCGCCAAGATGCCGCACGTGCTGGTGGCCGGCACGACCGGCTCCGGCAAGTCGGTGGCGGTCAACTGCATGCTGATCAGCATGCTGTACAAGGCGGGCGCCGAGCAGCTGCGCCTGATCCTGATCGACCCGAAGATGCTGGAGCTGTCGATCTACGAGGGCATCCCGCACCTGCTGGCGCCGGTGGTCACCGACATGAAGGACGCCGCCAACGCGCTGCGCTGGTGCGTCGCCGAGATGGAGCGCCGCTACCGGCTGATGGCGGCGCTGCGCGTGCGCAACATCGCCGGCTTCAACAAGCAGGTCTCCGAGGCCATCGAACTCGGCGAGCCGATCCCGGACCCGCTGTGGAAGAACGAGGACAGCCTCGATCCCGAACGGCCGCTGCTCGAACCGCTGCCCTACGTGGTCGTGGTCATCGACGAGCTGGCCGACATGATGATGATCGTCGGCAAGAAGGTCGAAGAGCTGATCGCGCGGCTGGCGCAGAAGGCGCGCGCCGCCGGCATCCACCTGATCCTCGCCACGCAGCGGCCGTCGGTCGACGTGATCACCGGCCTGATCAAGGCCAACATCCCGACGCGCATCGCGCTGACCGTCGCCTCGAAGATCGACTCGCGCACGATCCTCGACCAGATGGGCGCCGAAGCCCTGCTCGGCCACGGCGACATGCTCTACCTGCCCCCCGGCACCGGCTTCCCGCAGCGCGTGCACGGGGCCTTCGTCGACGATCACGAGGTCAATGCCGTCGTCGAGTACCTGAAGCAGACTGGCGAGCCCGACTACGTGACCGGCATCCTCGATGAGCCGGTGGATGGAGCCGCCTTCCCGGGCGATCCGCTGGCTGGCGGGGGCGGTGACAGCGACGGCGACAGCGATCCGCTGTACGACCAGGCCGTGCGCATCGTCGTCGAGAGCCGCCGCGCCTCGGTCTCCGGCGTGCAGCGGCGGCTGAAGATCGGCTACAACCGCGCCGCGCGGCTGGTCGAGGAGATGGAGCGCGCCGGCATTGTCGGGCCGATCCAGTCCAACGGCTCGCGCGAGGTGCTGGTCGGCGGCGCCCAGGCCGATGCCTGATACCGATCACACGTAAACGCATAAACGCATGGTTTTTCTCCCCCTCTCCCCAACCCCTCTCCCACGAGGGGCGAGGGGCTGAAAAGCGAAGCGTGCTGATGTGATCGGTATGAGCACTCCGGCCGCCGGTTTGTCGCGATCCGGTAACGGCGGCGCACCGGCGGCCGGCGCCGCGGTCGATACCGCAGCCGCGCAGCTGTGCGGTCCGTGTTCCCTGTTCGTCGAGGCCTGTCATGTCCCTGCTGTCCAGACTTCCCGCCGGCCTGCTGCTCGCATGCGCGCTGCTGCTGAGCGCGCCGGCGCGCGCCGAGCCATCGGTCACGCAGTACTTCCACGACCTGCAGTCGCTGCAGGCCGGCTTCACGCAGCGCGTCAGCGATGCGCAGGGGCGGATCGTGCAGGAATCGGCCGGTTCGATGGCGATGCAGAAGCCCGGGCGCTTCCGCTGGGATTACACGGCGCCGAGCCCGCAGACCATCGTCGCCGATGGTCAGCGCCTGTGGGTGCATGACCCCGGCCTCGACCAGGTCACCGTGCGCCCGCTCGATGCCGCGCTCGGCGGCACACCGCTGGCGCTGCTGTCGGGGGCCGCACCGATCGAGGATGTGTTCAAGGTCGGGCCGGTGCAGAACCGCGGCGGCCTGAGCTGGTATCTGCTGACGCCGAAGGACGACGGCAGCGACTTCAAGGCGCTGCGCGTCGGCTTTCGCGGCGACACGCTGGCCGCGCTCGAACTGGAGGATGCGCTCGGCGGGCGCACGCGCGTCGAGTTCAGCCATCTGCAGCGCAACGGCCGCGTCGATCCGGCGCAGTTCCGCTTCACGCCGCCGCCCGGCACCGACGTGATCGGCGACGCCGGCTGAACCCGACGATGACGACCGGCGCAGACGGTGCAGATCCGCGTCCGCTCGCCGACCGGCTGCGCCCGCAGCGGCTCGACGAGCTGGTCGGCCAGACGCATCTGTTCGCGCCGGGCCGGCCGCTGCGCGTCGCGCTCGAAGCCGGCCGGCCGCATTCGATGGTGCTCTGGGGCCCGCCCGGCACCGGCAAGACCACGCTGGCGCGGCTGATCGCCGGGCATTGCGACGCGCACTTCATCGCGCTGTCGGCGGTGCTCGCCGGCGTCAAGGAGGTGCGCGCCGCGGTCGAGGAGGCGCAGGCCGTGCGTGCGCGCGAGGCGCGCGCAACGGTGCTGTTCGTCGACGAGGTGCACCGCTTCAACAAGGCGCAGCAGGATGCCTTCCTGCCCTTCGTCGAGGACGGCACCGTCACCTTCGTCGGCGCGACCACCGAAAATCCGAGCTTTGCGCTGAACAACGCGCTGCTGTCGCGGGCGCGTGTCTATGTGCTGAAGCGCCTCGAAGCCGCCGAACTCGGCGCGCTGATCGACCGCGCGCTCGCCGATGCGCAGCACGGCCTCGGCGGTCGCGGACTGGTCGCCGACGCGCCGACGCGCGAGCGGCTGGTGCTCGCCGCCGACGGCGATGGCCGGCGCCTGCTCGGGCTGCTGGAGCTGGCGGCGGAGCTGGCCGAGGCCGAAGGCAGAGGCTTCGCCGACGCGGTCATCGAAGTCGTGCAGGGCGGCGTGCGCCGCTTCGATCGCGGCGGCGATCTGTTCCATGACCAGATCTCGGCGCTGCACAAGGCCGTGCGAGGCTCGGCGCCGGATGCGGCGCTGTACTGGCTGGCGCGCATGATCGACGGCGGCTGCGAGCCGCTGTATCTGGCGCGGCGCATCGTGCGCATGGCGAGCGAGGACATCGGCAACGCCGATCCGCGGGCGCTGCGCCTGGCGCTCGATGCCGCCGAAACCTTCGAGCGCCTCGGCAGTCCCGAGGGCGAACTCGCACTCGCGCAGGCCGTCGTGTATCTCGCCTGCGCCGCCAAGAGCAACGCCGTCTACACCGCCTGGCAGGGCGCGCTCGCCGATGCCCGCAGCCATGGCACGCTCGAAGTCCCCGAGCACCTGCGCAACGCACCGACGAAGCTGATGAAATCCCTGGGCTACGGCCGGCGCTACCGCTACGCGCACGACGAACCCGACGCCTACGCCGCCGGTGAGACCTATCTGCCGGATGCACTCGCCGGCCGCCGCTATTACGATCCGGTGCCGCGCGGCCTCGAGATCCGCATCCGCGAGAAGCTCGAACGCCTGCGCGAACTCGACCGGCTGGCCCGCGAGGGTCGGGACTGATACCGGTCACACGTAAGCGCATGGTTTTTCTCCCCCTCTCCACAACCCCTCTCCCACGAGGGGCGAGGGGCTGAAAAGCGCAGCGTTCCGGTGTGATTGGCATGAAAGCCCGGCTTCTCCCCGACAAGGACGTTTGATGATGCTGACCCGACTGCTGCGCCATCCGCTGGGCGTGCCCGCCGGCACGCTGGCGATCACCGTGCTCGCGATCCTCGCCTCGACCACGCTGCTGTGGCTGAGCAGCCGGCTGCTGCCGTGGTGGCCGGTGCCGATGTCGTTCGGGCTGAAGCTGACGATGCTGCTGACGGCGCTGGTGGCGCTGCCGTTCGCGTGGGCGCTGCTGTCGCTGCTGCAGCGTGCCGAGCAGCTGCGCGAGCAGCTGCAGCGCATCGCCGCTTTCGATGAGCTGACCGGCGCCTATACGCGCCGGCAGTTCTCGGTGCTCGCGCAATCGGCGCTGGCGCGGCTGACGGCGAGTGGTGGCTGCGCCTCGCTGCTGGTCGTCGATGCCGACTGGTTCAAGGCGATCAACGACCGCCACGGCCACGTCGGCGGCGATGCCGTGCTGCAGCACCTCGGTCAGCAACTGCTCGCCCAGTTCGGGGTGGACGCGCTGGTCGGGCGCTACGGCGGCGAGGAGTTCCTGGTGCTGCTGCCGGACGCCGGGCCGGCGATGGCCTGCCGCGAGGCACATGCGCTGCGCCTGCGCGTCGCCGGGCTGCGGATTCCGGCCCGCGACGGCGGTCCCATCGCGGTCACGGTCAGCATCGGGGTCGCCAGCGCGTCGGGAACGACGCTGGCACTCGGTGCGCTGTACCGCGCCGCCGATGCCGCGCTGTATCGCGCCAAGCACGAAGGCCGCGACCGGGTCGCGCAGGCGGGCGGGCCGCTCGGTCCGCACTGCCTGAGCTGTACCGGCGCGCCGGCCTGCCGGCACGAGGACCCCTGAACGGGCGGAGCCGGGCATCGCCGTGAACCCGGCCGGCGCGGCCGGCGTGCGACACTGCGCAGCCCGCCCGGCTTGCCGGGCCGACCGGATTGTCCCGCCGATGACCGAAACCCACGCCGCCCCCGGCCTGTCGCGCCTGCGCTGGCGCATGTACGCGCTGCTCGTCGGGGCTTACGTGCTCGTGTACTTCCACCGCATGGCGCCCGGCGTCGTCGCCGGCGAACTGCAGCAGGCCTTCGAGGCCAGCGCCGCGGCGCTCGGCGGGCTCGCCGCCGCGTACTTCTACATCTACGCCGCGATGCAGCTGCCGGCCGGCGTGCTCGCCGACACCTGGGGCACGCGCCGCACCGTCGTCGCCGGCAGCATCGTCGCCGCGCTCGGGGCCGTGCTGTTCGCAAGCGCCGGCAGCCTCGCGCAGGCCACGCTCGGGCGGCTGGCGATCGGTGCCGGCGTCTCGGTCGTGTTCGTCGGCCTGATGAAGTTCAACGCCGTCTGGTTCGAGGGCCGCCACTACGGCAAGGTCGCCGGCCTGACGCTGCTGATCGGCAACCTCGGCTCGATCGCCGCCGCCGGGCCGCTGGCCGGGCTGCTGGCGCTGGTCGGCTGGCGCGAGGTGTTCACGGCGGTCGGCGTGCTGTCGCTCGGGCTGGCGCTGCTGACCTGGCGCTACGTGCGCGACCGCCCCGAGGACGCCGGTCTGCCGCCGCTGCACGCGCTGCCGCCGGCCGCCGCCCGGCCGCACTGGTCGAAGGAACTCGCCGCCGTGCTGCGCGAGCGCCGGCTCTGGCCGGTGGTCTTGGTGCAGTTCGGCATGATCGGCGGCTTCTACGCCTTCGTCGGCCTCTGGGCCGTGCCCTTGCTCGAACGCGCCCACGGCCTTGCGCGACCGGCCGCGGCCGCCCATGTGACGACGGCGCTCGCGGTGTTCGCGCTCGGTTCGCTGACGCTCGGCGGACTGTCGGACCGGCTCGGGCGGCGCAAGCCGGTGCTGGTCGGAGCGGTCGGGCTGTATCTGCTCGCGTGTCTTGCGCTCGCGGCAGCGCCGTGGACCCCAGGCGGCGGCGGGCATGCGCTGTTCGCAGCCCTCGGCCTCGGCGCCGCCGGGCTGACGATCACCTTCCCGCTCGGGCGCGAACTCGGGCCGCCGGCGCTCGCCGGCATGGCGATCAGCGTCGTCAACAGCGGCGCGTTCCTCGGCACGGCGCTGATGCAGCCCTTGTTCGGCGCGCTGGTCGATCGCAGCGGCGGTTTCGCGGCCGGGCTGTGGCTGCTCGCCGCCGGTGCCGGGCTGGCACTGGCGGCGGCGCTGGCCTGTACCGAAACGCGCTGTCGCAACCTCGCCGCCGCCCGCTAGTCGCCGGGAGGCGCGCGCAGCGCCTTGATCCGGCCGCGATGCTGCTTGGCATCGAGCCGGCGCTCACGGGCGGCGCGGCTCGGCTGCGTCGGCCGGCGCGGTTTCGGTGCCGTCCAGACCGAGCGGATCAGCGCCTGCAGGCGCGCGAGCGCATCGGCACGGTTGTCGGCCTGCGAACGGTGGCGCTGGGCCTTGATGACGATGATGCCGCCGGCGTGGATGCGCGCATCGCGCAGGCGCAGCAGCCGCGCCTTGACCGCCTCGGGCAGCGACGAGGCGCCGATGTCGAAGCGCAGCTGCACGGCGGTCTCGACCTTGTTGACGTTCTGGCCGCCCGGCCCCTGCGCGCGGATCGGCCGGAAGTCGAGTTCGGCCTCGGGCAGGTCAGGGATGTGCATGCCGGACACCGGACTTCAGAGCACGAAGGTCGCGCGCACGCGCTTCGAGCGCAGCAGGTACGGCACCCAGATCGCGACCGCGACCGCCGGTGCGACCAGCGCATCGACCAGCGTTTCCGTGGTGGGCGGCGGAATCATCGGGATCAGCCCGGTGGCCGCCTGGTCGGTGATCGCGAACAGCAGCGACCAGACGAACAGGCCGATGATCACGGCCGGTGCCCGCCGCGAGCGGCGCAGGAACAGCCACAGCGCCAGCAGCGCGAGCAGCAGCGTCAGGCCGTTGCCGGCGGTTTCGGCGACGATCAGCGGTGCCCACAGCGGGTGATAGACCGGTTGGCCGGGCTCGGTCAGCTGCTCCCAGACGCCGGGCATCAGCACCGGCTGCAGCATCCCGTACGTCGACCAGGCCACGCGCAGCGGCGTCAGCACCAGCCCGAGCAGCATCAGCAGCAGCCAGCCGCCGATGCCGGCCGGGGTTTCGGGGTCGAAGGCCGGCGTGACGGCCGGCAGGGAATCGCGGGGGCTCGGCATCGGGGTGTCCGGAGGTCTGGGCAGGGCGGGCTTCAGTGTGGCTGCTCGCCGCTGATGCGCGCGATCATCCGGCGCACGGCGAGCATCTGCGGACCGTTCTTCTCGGCGTACTGCGTGCTGTCGTAGGCCCACCAGTCCCAGCAGCCCTTCGGATTGGCCGACGTGACCCCGAACAGGTCGCCCGGCAGCTCCGGGCCGCGCCGGGTCTGCGGATACAGCACGATGAAGTCATTGGCATCGGCCCAGCGGTTGTAGCCGGCGTGCTCGGCGAAGGTCGTGCCGTAGCGGGCCGGCTGATTATTCGCATCCACGTACAGGAAGTCCGCGAACTGGCGGCAGCCGTGGAAGGCGACGTGCAGCCGGCAGCGGCGCGCCCCGTCCTCGCAGGCCTGCGGCACGTAGACCCAGCCGGTGCTGCCGAGGCTGTGTGCGGCCGGGAAGCTGCTGAACTCGTTCTGTTCAAAGGGCGTCAGGCGGCCGCCCGGTGCGGTGGCTGCCGGCGGCTGCAGCGGCCCGTGGATCCACTGCAGCAGCTCGCCGGCGCCGTCGAAATCGCAGTCGCTGATGTACGGGTCGCCCTTGATCGTGCAGTCGTTGCCGAAGTCGGTGGTCGGCATCGTGTGCTCGGCGCGCACGCTGCTGACGCGCGTGATCGAGGCGGCCGGCACGAAGGCCCGGTAATACTGTTCCAGCGCATCGCCAACCTTCGGCACGACGGTCGAGTCGATGCTGCCGGTGAAGATCCACACGCGCTGCGCGGCCAGGCCCGCGACCGGATCGATCGCGCCGCTGCGCGCCCGGCGCTTGGTCAGCGACACCAGATCGGCGACGCGGATCGGACGCTTGCCGGCCATGCACACGTCGAGCGCGGTCGTGATGCTGGCGTTGGCGCAACCATACGGGCCGCCGGCGACGACGCCGACCCCGTGCACGATCCCCGAATAGGCGACCGCGAACTGCACGGCCATGTAGCCGCCGGAGGAAATCCCCGATACCGACACACTGGCCGGGTCGACGTTGTAGCGGCGCAGCGGTTCGGCCGTGCCGGTGGCGGCGTGCGCGAGCAGGGCCAGCGTGGCGAGTGCAGCAGCGAGCGTGCGCAGGCGGGGCAGGAGAGCATTCATGCCGGGGTCCTCATTCGACGGCGACAGGGGCGGGCATCGCCGCACCGGGGGGCGCGCGGCGCACGTCAGGGGATTTCGGGTTCAG
>NZ_DAOLKE010000053.1:0-15910 GCF_035331805.1 Plasticicumulans sp.
CTCGCCGCCGGCAGCCCGCTGCGGGCGCTGGCGCTCGCCGGGGCGCTGGAGCGGCGGCGCGAGCTGTTTCGGGCCTTCCTCGATCTGGCCGCCGGCAAGCTCGATGCGGTGCGCGCCGCCGAGCGCTTCCTCGCCGGCGGCGCACCGGCCGAGGTCGCCGGCTGGCTGGCCGGCTGGCACCATGATCTGCTGCGCCTTACCATGGCCGCCGGCAGCGCGCCGCTGACGAACCCCGACTACGCGGCCCCGCTCGCGACGCTGGCCGCCCGCGTCGCGCCGCAGTGGCTGGTCCTGCGCTGGGACGCGGTGCTCGCGCTGCGCGCGCGGCTTGCCACGCCGCTGAACGCGCAGCTCGCGTTCGAGGACTTCTTCATCGACTGGGCCGGCGCCGCCGCCCGCAGGGGCTGACCCGATGGGAATGGAACCGACACGCGGCAATGCCGCGGCCGCCTCCAAGCAGGGCGTGATGTCGATCGCGCTGCGCGACCGCAACCAGCTGCTGCAGTGCTTCATGCCGTTCCTGAAGCACGGCGGCCTGTTCATTCCGACCGACAAGCCCTTCGAACTCGGCGACGATGTCTTCCTGCTGCTGACCCTCATGGACGAGCCGACGCGCTATCCGGTGACCGGCAAGGTCGTCTGGCTGACGCCGAAGACCGCGATCGGCGGCCGGCCGGCCGGCATCGGCGTGCAGTTCGCCGGCATGGAGGCGCCGACCGTGCTGAAGAAGATCGAGACCTACCTGGCCGGCATCCTGACTTCGGACCGCACCACCTACACGCTGTGATCGCTGACGGGCACCCGCGGCCCGGCAGCGGCGCCGGAGACCGCACATGCTCGTCGATTCCCACTGTCACCTCGATCGCGTCGACCTGCGCCCGTTCGGCGGCGAACTGGCCGGCGTGCTCGATGCCGCCGCTGCGGCCGGCGTCGGGCACCTGCTCTGCGTCGGCATCGCGCTGGAGACCTGGCCGGCGATGGTCGAGCAGGTCGCACCGTTTGCGAACGTCTCGCTGTCGGTCGGCGTACACCCGAGCGAGGACGGGCGCGAGCCGCAGGTCGCCGAACTCGTGCGGCTGGCGCGCACCACGGCGCGCGTGGTCGCCATCGGCGAGACCGGCCTCGACTACCACTACGGCGCCGAACGCGGCGATCTGCAGCGCGCGTGGTTCCGCACCCACGTGCGCGCCGCCCGCGAGACCGGCAAGCCGCTGATCGTGCACACGCGCGAGGCGCGCGCCGACACGCTGGCGATCCTCGCCGAAGAGGGCGCGGCCGAGGTCGGCGGCGTGCTGCATTGTTTCACCGAGGACTGGGACATGGCGGCGCGCGCCGTCGATCTGAACTTCCATGTGTCGTTCTCGGGCATCGTCACCTTTAAAAGCGCCGCGCAGATTCAGGAAGTCGCGCGCCGGCTGCCCGCCGAACGCATGCTGGTCGAGACCGACTCGCCGTATCTGGCACCGGTGCCGCACCGCGGCCGCAGCAATCACCCGGCCTGGGTGCGCGAGGTCGCGGCCTTCGTCGCAAAGCTGCGCGGCGAACCCTTCGAGCAGCTGGCGGCGACGACGACCGGCAATTTTTTCAGGCTGTTTCGCGATGCCGTGCGCTGAACGCCCGGCGCTGTCATGAAGCGGTAAACTCCATGCTCGCTGCCGCGGTTCTGACGCGCATTGACGGAGAGCCCCGCTTCATGATTGCCGAGATGACCGCTGACACGAACGGCGGCACGAACGCCGGAATTTCCGGCTCCGGGCTGCTCGCGCGCATCCGCACGCGGCTGGCGCTTGCCCCCGATCCGGCGAGCCTCGGCGGCGACCACGCGGTCGCCGGCCTGCCGCGCCCCGAGCGCGTGCTGACGCCGGCGGCGGTGCTGGTGCCGATCGTGCTGCGCGCCGAGGGGCCGAGCGTGCTGCTGACGCAGCGCACCGAGCACCTGCTGAACCACCCCGGCCAGATCAGCTTCCCGGGCGGACGCAGCGAAGCCGAGGATGCCGGGCCGGTGGACACGGCGCTGCGCGAGGCCGAGGAAGAGATCGGTCTGGCGCGCCGGCACGTCGAGGTGGTCGGCTTCCTCGACCTGTACCAGACCGTCACCGGCTTTCTGGTGACGCCGGTCGTCGCCTTCGTCGAGCCGGGCTTCGCGCTGAGCCTCGACGCCTTCGAGGTCGCCGAGGCTTTCGAGGTGCCGCTCGCCTTCGTGCTCGACGCCGGCAACCACACGCGCGGCAGCCGCCTCGTCGATGGCCGCGAGCGGCAGTTCTACGTGCTGCCCTACCAGGATCGCTACATCTGGGGCGCGACCGCGGCGATGCTCGTCAACCTCGCGCACAAGCTCGCCCCGGACGACTGATCCGGGGCCGGCTTCAGGCCAGCCCGTAGTGCGGGCGCAGCTCGCGATAGACCAGGCCCGAGATGTCGCGGATCGCGTCGCCGCGCGTGTGCATGAAGCGTCCGTAGCTCGCACTCGGCGTGCGCCGCTGCACGATGCCGATGAACGCGTACGGCCACTGGCCGCCGGCCTGCGTGCGCGCGACGACGATGCCCATGTCACCGCAGAGCAGCGCCGTCGTGCCGGTCTTGTCGTGGATGCCGGTGCCGGGCGGGATGCCGGGTGCGCCGCTGCAGATGCGGTCACGATTCGGCAGGCCCATCACGCGCAGCAGCTCGCGCGCGCCCGGCAGACGCAGGCTCCAGAGCTCGCCGAGGAAGCGCGCGTGCGTGGTGCAGGCGATGCGGTTGCGGTAGGTGCGGCCGCCGGCCGGGATGTACTCGTTGATGTTCGCACCGCTGGCGATGCCGGGCGCGACGCGGCGCAGCGCCGCGACCACGCGCGCCGGCCCGCCGAGCGCGCGGATGAAGTGATTGGTCGCGGCGTTGTCGCTGTGCACGATCATCGCTTCCATCAGCGCCTGCTGCGAGCGGTCGTAGCGCAGCCGCCCGGCCTGCACCTCGGCGAAGAACGCGGCGGCGACGTAGGGCTTGACCATGCTCGCCGCCTGCATCGCCGCCGAGCCGTTGATCGACAGCAGCACGCGGCCGGACAGCAGGTCCTGCACGTAAAAGGCGACCGTCTCGCTGCGATCGAGCAGGCCGCGGCCGCGCAAGGCCTCGATGCGGGCGCCGACCAGCGTGTTCAGCAGCGGTGCCGGCGTACGCGGCGGCCGGGCGGACGGTGCAGGGCGGGCGCTGCGGCGTGGCGCGGCACCTCTTGCGGCTTGCGGCTTGCTGCTGCCGGCGGCTGCGGCCGGCAGCGGGGCGAGCAGCACGGGCAGGGCCGCAACGGCCGCGAGCAGGCGGCGGCGGATCGGATCAGGCTCGGACATGGCGGGACGGGTGTGCGGCGGAATGACCCCGGCAGTATGGCCAGATGCTCCGGCAGCGTCACCCCGGATGCGGCGGTCGCCGGTGCCGGGCCGGCGGGGCTGCGGTAGACTCCGCGGTCTTTTTCGGCGCCGGACGGGCTGTCCGCCGGCATCCATGGTCCCCGAACGACGCACAGCGCAGGGCGCGATGAACGACTTCCTCGACGAGATGAACCGGCGGCGCACCTTCGCGATCATCTCCCACCCCGACGCCGGCAAGACCACGCTGACCGAGAAGCTGCTGCTGTTCGGCGGCGCGATCCAGCTCGCCGGCTCGGTCAAGGGCCGCAAGGCCGCCCGCCACGCGACCTCCGACTGGATGGAGCTCGAAAAGCAGCGCGGCATCTCGGTGACCTCGTCGGTGATGCAGTTCCCGTATCGCGGGCGCATCGTCAACCTGCTCGACACCCCCGGCCACGAGGACTTCTCCGAGGACACCTACCGGACGCTGACCGCGGTCGACTCGGCGCTGATGGTCATCGACTGCGCCAAGGGCGTCGAGGAGCGCACGATCAAGCTGATGGATGTCTGCCGGCTGCGCGACACGCCGATCCTGACCTTCATCAACAAGCTCGACCGCGAGGGCCGCGAGCCGCTCGAACTGCTCGACGAGGTCGAGAAGGTCCTGAAGATCCGCTGCGCGCCGGTGACCTGGCCGATCGGCATGGGCCGCGAACTGAAGGGCGTCTATCACCTGCTCGAAGACTTCGTGCACCTGTACCAGCCCTCGAAGGACGGCCGCGTCAACGAGGGCGCGATCATCCCGGGGCTCGGTTCCGACGAGGCCGCCGCCGCGCTCGGCCCCGAGGTCATCGACGCGCTGCGCGAGGAGATCGAACTCGTGCAGGGCGCGGCCGATCCGTTCGATCACGGCGAATACCTCGCCGGGCGGCAGACGCCGGTGTTCTTCGGCTCGGCGATCAGCAACTTCGGCGTGCAGGAGATGCTCGACGGCTTCGTCACCCACGCGCCGGGGCCGCGCCCGCGTGCCGCCGATGCGCGTACGGTCGCGCCGCACGAGCCGGCCTTCACCGGCTTCGTGTTCAAGATCCAGGCGAACATGGACCCGCAGCACCGCGACCGCATCGCCTTCCTGCGCGTGTGCTCGGGCGTCTGGCGCGCCGGCATGAAGGCGCAGCATGTGCGCCTCGGCCGCGAGGTCAAGATCAGCGATGCGCTGACCTTCATGGCCAGCGAGCGCGAGCACGTCGATGCCGCCTGGCCGGGCGACATCATCGGCCTGCACAACCACGGCACGATCCGCATCGGCGACACCTTCACCGAGGGCGAGAAGCTCGCCTACACCGGCGTGCCGGACTTCGCGCCGGAGCTGTTCCGGCGCGCGCGCCTGCGCGATCCGCTGAAGATGAAGCAGCTGCAGAAGGGGCTGGAGCAGCTCTGCGAGGAAGGCGCGACGCAGCTGTTCAAGCCGCTGCACTCGAACGACCTGATCCTCGGTGCGGTCGGCGTGCTGCAGTTCGACGTGGCCGCCTACCGGCTGAAGAGCGAGTACGGCGTCGACTGCCTGTTCGAGAACGTTTCGGTCGCCACCGCGCGCTGGGTCAGCTGCACCGACGCGAAGCGCTTCGAGGAATTCCGCAACAAGTGCGCGGACAACCTCGCGCTCGATCACCACGGCGAGCTGGTCTACATCGCGCCGACGCGCGTGAACCTGCAGCTGACGCAGGAACGCTGGCCGGCGGTGAAGTTCTCGGCGACGCGCGATCACGCGGCGCGCTGATCCCGCAGCCCGGCTGCAGCCCGCCTTGCAAATTGCAAACGCCGGAGCCCGTCTCCGGCAGGCGCGGCTGCAGTCTGCGCGCACGCAGCGGCAAAAGGCGGGGCGGCAGCGGCTGCGTCGCCGGTGGCATCGCTCTTGCTCTTCCTGATCGCACGGCACCGGCAAACCGGGCAAGGGAGAGAGAGCGACATCATGAACACCCCGCACGCATGCGCAGGCAATCCGCAGATCGAACCGATGAACGTCTGGCCGCTGCCGGCCACCGCCTGGGTCGAGGCGAGCGTCATGGACGGCGAGCAGAGCATCGCCGTCATCTTCGATCCGCGGCCGTTCCTGGCCATGGCCTCCGAATCCGAGCTGGCGCTGCTTGCGCGTGCCCGCTGGAGCGGTCGCAGCATCATGCGCGCCGTGCAATGTCTGGCCCACGCCGGCGACGCCGAGCTGCGCCGCTGGTTCCGGCAGTTCGGTGACTGGCTCGACGCCGAGCACGACATCACGATCGACGGCAGCATCGATCCGCAGCTCGCGCTGCAGTGGCTCGGCACGCACCGGCCGCAGGTGGTGCCCGGCGTGCTGGCCGCAAGCCGGTCGTGGCTGCACTGAAGAGCCCGCACAAGCGCTTCCTTCCCCTGCCCGGACTCCGCCACCCGGCTGCTGCGACGCACGTTTCCCCGCGCGCCGTCCCGGTGGCATGCTGCACGCCTCGTCAGCCACGCGCGCAGGAGGCTGCAGCATGAACGACCTCACCGGCTATGCCGTCGGCTTCATCGGCCTCGGCCTGATGGGGCGACCGATGGCGCTGAACCTGCATTGCGCAGGTGCGACCGTCACCGTCCACAACCGCTCGCGCGCGCCGGTCGAGGCGCTGGCCGCCAAGGGCCTGCGCACCGCCGACAGCGCCGGCACGGCGGCTGCGGCCGGCGATTTCGTGATCCTGATGCTGACCGACACGCCGGCGGTCGACGCGGTGCTCGAAGGTCCCGACGGCGTGCTCGCCGGCCTGCGCCCCGGCGCGCTGGTCATCGACATGGGTTCGACCTCGCCGCTCGCGACGCGCGAGTTCGCGGCGCGCGTCGCCGAGGCGGGTGGCGAGTGGCTGGATGCGCCGGTCTCGGGCGGCGTGGTCGGGGCCGAGGCGGCGACGCTCAGCATCATGGCCGGCGGCAGCATCGAGGCGCTCGAACGGGCCCGGCCGCTGCTCGAACGGCTCGGTGCCCGGCTCACGCACGTCGGCCCGAGCGGCTGCGGCCAGATCGCCAAGACCGTCAACCAGATGATCGTCGGGCTGACCATCGGCGCCGTCGCCGAGGCGCTCGCGCTCGCCGGGCGCGCCGGCGCCGATCCGGCGCGCGTGCGCGCAGCCCTCGTCGGTGGCTTTGCGGATTCACGCATCCTCGAACTGCACGGCCTGCGCATGATCGACGGTGACTTCACGGCGGGCGGGCGCGTCAGCACCCAGCACAAGGATCTGCTGCAGGCGCTGGAACTCGCCGGGGCCGTCGGGCTGGAGCTGCCGGCGACGGAACTGAACCGCCGGCTGTACGCCGAGTGCATCGCCGCCGGCGACGGCGGGCTCGATCACAGCGCGCTGTATCGCCACTACACGCGCACCGCCACCACCGGTGGCGAGGGCTGAGGCCGATGTCCCGCGACGACGAAACCCCGACCGGGCGGCCGCTGCGCCTGCACGAACTGGCGGCGAGCGCGCTGTGGGCGCTGCTCGGCGTGCAGAAGGAAGCCAACCGCCGGCGCGACTTCGCGCGCGGGCGGCCCGGGCAGTTCGTGCTGATCGGCGTGATCGCGACCGTGCTGTTCGTGCTGCTGCTGATCGGGCTGGTGCGGCTCGCGCTCGGTCTGGCCGGCGCCTGAGGCTACAGCAGCCGGCGCAGGCCCTCGAGCGCCAGCCCCGGCAGACCTTCGAACCAGCCGTGCGCCGGCAGCAGCCGGGCGCCGAGCTGGCGGTACAGCCCGGCATCGAGCAGGCGCTGACCGAGTCCGCCGGCCGGCGGGCAGAGCCAGTACAGGCCGCCGGCCAGCGCGTACAGCGCCAGCGTGCCGGGGAGGTTGCGCGGATCGCCGAAGCTCAGCGCCGTGCCGAACGAGCGTTTCAGGCGCCGGCCGAGCAGATCGACGCTGTAGATCTCGTCGAGCAGCAGATGCACGACGAAGCCCGCGCCGAGGAAGCCCCCGGCCAGCCAGGCCGCTTCGACCGGCAGGCCGTACAGGCGCTGCGCGGCCAGCACGGTCGCGAGCGCGAAGGCCGCTGCGGCCGGCAGCGAATGCACGAGGCCGCGATGCACGGTCCAGCGGTTGATCGCCCCGAACACGCCATGGCGCAGCACGAGCCAGGCAGCGGCACCGGCCAGCGCCAGCTCGGCCAGTGACCAGCGCGGCGCCAGCGCCAGCACCAGCGCGAAGGCGCCGGCCAGCGCGACCAGGCTGAAGGCCACGCGCGCCGGGATCGAATGATCGAGATCGACATCCGGCAGCAGCGCGCCGATCGCACCGAGCGCGAAGCAGGCCGGTGCGTGGGCCGCCGACAGCAGGCCGATGCTGAGCAGCGCGCCGGCGCCGATGCCGCTTGCAGCGGTGCCGACGATCAGGTGGGTGCGGAAGTCGGCCAATTTCAGTGATTCCTCGCAGGCCGGCAAGGCAGCGGGCGCGGACCTCGCGGTCCGCGCCCGGCGGTTTTCGGCAGTGGGTCGGGATGAAACCGTCGCGTCAGCCCTGCTGCAGCAGGTTGCGCAGGTCGATCAGCGCGGCGTTGGCGCGGGCGATGTACGAGGCCATGACCAGCGAGTGGTTGGCGAACAGCGCAAAGCCCGAGCCGTTCAGGATCACCGGCGACCACACCGGCTCCTGCGTGGCTTCGAGCTCGTGGATGATCTGGCGCAGCGAGACCTGGGCGTTCTTGTTGGCGAGCACGTCCTTGAAGTCGATCTCGATCGCGCGCAGGAATTCGATCATCGCCCAGCAGTAGCCGCGCGCCTCGTAGAAGTGGTCATCGATCTCCAGCCAGCTGGTCTTGATCAGCTGCTCCTGCGGCGTCGGCGTCGACTGGCGGGCGTTCGGGTCGCCGGCGAGGTTGGTGTTGACGCGGATGTGCCCGACGCTGGCCGACAGCCGCTGCGACAGCGAGCCGAGGCGCTTCTCGACCACCGAGAAGTAGTCGCGCAGATTGTCGGCGCGCGTGAAGAACTGGCCGTCGTCGCGACGTTCGTCGGCGAGCCGGTCGAGGTAGCGGCGCAGCGCCCGGATGCCGTCGCGGTACTCGGATTCCGACGGCGGCAGCAGCCAGGAGTTGTTGTCGAAGTTGAACTTCGGCTCGGCCACCTGCAGGTCGACATCCTCGCGCGACTGCGTCTGCGCGCGGCTGAAGTCGTTGCGCAGCGAACGCGAGATGTCGCGGATCGCGGTCAGCACGCCGAACTCCCAGTTCGGCACGTTATCCATGAACACGCCCGGCGGCATGCGGTCGTTGCTGAGATAACCACCGGGCTTCTCAAGCAGCGTGTCGGCGACCTGGATCACGGTTGCCGTGGTCACGTAGCCGGCGACGAGCTTCTTCTCGTCGCCGCCGGCCATCGCCAGCGCGATCTCGCGCGGTTCGAACAGCGACGGCTTGCTGTCCCAGATCAGCCACAGCACGCCGACGATGATGACGTAGGTCGCCAGCAGCACGCCGGCGGCGTACAGGATGCCCCGCTCGCGCCAGGTGCGCGGGTGGTAGGCGTGGATCAGCACCGACAGCAGCGAGCGTGGCTTGCCGTCGTAGGAATCGGTCTTGCTCATGGATGAGTTCCCTGCCTTGTGCGTTCTTGTCGCAGCCGTTGCGACCGCGTCGGCAGCTCGGGAGTTTCTGGTGCCGGGCGGTCCGGCCGCTTCGGGATGGGCCGGCGCGCAGGCCGGCGTCGACGAAAAAGATAGCCCGGCCGGGCGGGAGCCGCGGCCGGGCGTGCGGGAGCGTCGTGCAGGCGGGGCGTCGCCGGGCTCAGCTGCCCTTCAGCTCGCGCCGGCGCTTGTGCAGGTGCGGCTCGGTGTAGCCGTTCGGTGTCTCGCGGCCGAGGAACACCAGATCGAGCGCGGCCTGGAAGGCGATGCCGTCGTAGGCCGGCGCCATCGGCCGGTACAGCGGGTCGCCGGCGTTCTGGCGGTCGACGACCAGCGCCATGCGCCGGAAGGTCTCCATCACCTGCTCGCGGCCGACGACGCCGTGGTGCAGCCAGCTGGCGATGTGCTGGCTGGAGATGCGCAGCGTCGCGCGGTCCTCCATCAGGCCGACATCATTGATGTCCGGCACCTTCGAGCAGCCGACGCCCTGGTCGATCCAGCGCACGACGTAGCCGAGGATGCCCTGGGCGTTGTTGTCGAGTTCCTGCTGCAGCTCGGCGGCCGACCAGTTCGCCTCGGCCGTGACCGGCGGCGTCAGGATCGCATCGAGGCTCGCACGCGGGCGGCTCGCCAGTTCGGCCTGACGCGCGGCGACATCGACCTGGTGGTAGTGCATCGCGTGCAGCGTCGCGGCGGTCGGCGAGGGCACCCAGGCGGTGTTGGCACCGGCGAGCGGATGCATCTGCTTGGTCGCGACCATCGCCTTCATCTCGTCGGGCATCGCCCACATGCCCTTGCCGATCTGCGCGCGGCCGCGCAGGCCGCAGGCGAGGCCGATGTCGACGTTCCAGTCCTCGTAGGCCTTGATCCAGGCGGCGTTCTTGATGTCGCCCTTGCGGATCACCGGACCCATCTCCATCGAGGTGTGGATCTCGTCGCCGGTGCGGTCGAGGAAGCCGGTGTTGATGAAGATCACGCGCTCGCGGGCGGCGCGGATGCATTCCTTGAGGTTGACGGTGGTGCGCCGTTCCTCGTCCATGATGCCGATCTTCAGCGAGTTGCGGGCCAGGCCGAGCGCATCCTCGACGCGCCCGAACAGCTCGACGGCGAACGCGACCTCCTCGGGGCCGTGCATCTTCGGCTTGACGATGTACATGCTGCCGCGGCGCGAGTTCTTCAGGCGGTTGAGGCCCTTCAGGTCGCGGTACGAGATGGTCGCGGTGACGAGCGCATCGAGGATGCCCTCGGGAATCTCGGCCGCCCCGGCGCCGAAGAGCACCGCCGGGTTGGTCATCAGGTGGCCGACGTTGCGCACCAGCAGCAGCGCGCGGCCCGGCAGCGTCAGCGTCGAGCCGTCGGGGGCGGTGTAGGCGCGGTCCTCGTTCAGCGCACGCTCGACGCTTTTGCCGCCCTTGTCGAACTCGGCGGTCAGCGAACCGGTGATCAGCCCGAACCAGTTCGAGTAGACCAGCGCCTTGTCCTCGCCGTCGACGGCGGCGACCGAGTCCTCGCAGTCCTGGATGGTCGTCAGCGCCGATTCGAGCACGACATCCTTGACGCCGGCGCGGCTCTGCGCACCGACCGGGTGCTTGCGATCGAGCTGGACCTCGACGTGCAGGCCGTGGTGGCGCAGCAGGAAGGTCTTCAGCGCGCCGTCGGTCTCGATGTAGCCGACGAAGGCCGAAGGATCGGCCAGGGCGGTCTTCGTGCCATCGGCAAGCTGCGCGACCAGCGTCGCGCCGTCGCGCAGGTATTCGGTGACCTCGGCGTGCTTGCCGCTTGCAAGCGGCACGGCCTGGTCGAGGAAGCCGGCAGCGTAGGCGATGACCTTGTCGCCGCGCGCCGGGTTGTAGCCCTTGCCCTTCTCGGCGCCGCCGTCCTCGGGCAGCACGTCGGTGCCGTACAGCGCGTCGTACAGCGAGCCCCAGCGGGCGTTGGCGGCATTGAGCGCGTAGCGGGCGTTGTTGACCGGCACCACCAGCTGCGGGCCGGCAACCGAGGCGATCTCCGGGTCGACATTGTCGGTCGAGACCTGGAAGTCGGGGCCTTCGGGCAGCAGGTAGCCGATCTCGCGCAGGAAGGCGACATAGGCGGCGTGATCGTGCGGCTGGCCGCGACGCGCGACGTGCCAGGCATCGATCTGCGCCTGCAGCGCATCGCGCTTCGCCAGCAGTTCGCGGTTGCGCGGGGCCAGATCCGTGACGATGGCTTCCAGCGCCGTCCACCAGCCTGCGGCCTCGAGGCCGGTGCCGGGCAGCAGCGTGTTCTGGACGAGGTCGTGCAGGGGCTTGGCAACCTGCAGGCCGCCGATGGCAACGCGCTCAGTCATGTAGGTTCGTCTCCGGATTGAGGGCAGGGCTGCGGTCGTGCATACGGAGGGCACGACGGCGAGGCCGGGCATTTTCGCCGGCCGTAACGGCTTGTGCAATGCGCAATGTCCGCTGCCGTCCGGCCCCGGATGCAGCGGTGCAGTGGTCAGGCAGATTTAAAAAGCCTGTCACAGGCATCCCCGGTAATGCGGGGTGGCTCTGGTACGATGCGCGCCTTCATGTGGGGAGCAAGTGTCGTCGGGGCCAACGACGGCTTTCTGCAGGGGTGATGTGCGAGCAGGCCAGGGAGCGGCAAGGCGGGCCCGCGCGCATTGCCTCGCCTCGCCTTATTCCGGATGGTCCGGATTGCATGTGGGACTCAGGACTCGTGAAGGGCATTCTTCAAGAACATTCGGTGGTTGTCGAAGCGGTGCTGCGCACGCTCGACTGGCTTGCAATTGCCATGGCCGGCTGGCTGGCCTTCATGCTGCGCTTCGATGCGGCCGTGATGCCGGGTCCCTTCCAGCGGGCGATGATCATCGCACTGCTGGTCAGCATCGGCGTCTTCGGGCGCTGCAGCGTCTACCGGGCCTGGCGTGGCGAAACCCTGAACGGCGAGCTGCGCACGCTGCTGTGGGCCTGGTGCCTGACCTTCCTGATCACGATCGGTGCGCTGGCCCTCACCACGGGCCGCGACGAAGCGCCGTTTCCGCGCCTCTGGCTGATGCTGTGGTTCGTGCTCGGCTGCTGCCTGCTGACACTGCTGCGCGGCTGCCTGCGCCAGGTGCTGCGCCGGCTGCGCAGCAGCGGTCACAACACGCGCCGGGTGGTCGTGGTCGTGGCCGGTGAACTCGGCGTCAGCGTCATCCGCCGGCTGTGCGAGGCGCGCTGGACCGGACTGCGCGTGGTCGGCTATTTCGATGACCGGCCGATCGAGCGCGTCGGCGAGATCGCCGGCGTGCCGAGAATCGGACGCATCGACGAACTGGCGGCCTACGTCGAGGGGGGGCACGCCGATCAGGTCTGGATCACGCTGCCGTTCCGGGCCGAGGAGCGCGTGCGCGAGATCCTCGAGACGCTGCGTCACGCGACCGCCGACATCCGCATGGTGCCCGACATCCTCGGCCTGCAGCTGCTGAACCATTCGATGGGCACCGTCGCCGGCATCCCGGTCATCAACCTGTCCTCGACGCCGATGGTCGGCTTCAACCGCGTCATCAAGGCGCTGGAGGATCGCATGATCTCGCTGGCGATCCTGCTGATGATCGCGCCGCTGATGATCGCGATCGCGATCGGCATCAAGCTGTCGTCGCCGGGGCCGGTGTTCTTCCGTCAGGAGCGGCTCGGCTACGACGGCCGGCCGTTCCGGGTCTGGAAGTTCCGCAGCATGAAGGTGCATCAGGAGCACGGCGGCCAGGTCACGCAGGCGACGCGCGGCGATTCGCGGATCACGCCGTTCGGTGCCTTCCTGCGCCGCACCAGCCTCGACGAGCTGCCGCAGTTCTTCAACGTGCTCGACGGCAGCATGTCGATCGTCGGCCCGCGTCCGCACGCGGTCGCGCACAACCAGGAATACAAGGAACTCGTCGACAGCTACATGCGCCGGCACAAGGTCAAGCCCGGCATCACCGGGCTCGCGCAGGTCCGTGGCTACCGCGGCGAGACCGATACGGTCGACAAGATGAAGCTGCGCGTCGAGAGCGATCTCGAATACATCGAGAACTGGTCACTCGGCCTGGACCTGAAGATCATCCTGCAGACCATCTTCAAGGGGTTCGTGAATCCGAATGCCTATTGAACCGTCCACCACCTGCGCTGCGGCATGGATCGGCGAGGCGATGGGAGTACGGGGCATCGCATGAAGCGCGCCCTCGTCGCCGAATCTTCGGTCATGCGCGGCCTGCTGGCGCGCAGCCTCGATATCGCCACGATCGTGGCGAGCAGCTTTGCCGGCTGGTGGCTGGAGACCGGCAGCACCGGCTGGTTCGAAGGGGATTTCCTGCGTGCCGCCCTGATCGGGCTGCTGCTGACCGGCATCTGCTCTGCGCACTGGGCGGTGTACCGCAGCTGGCGCGGCACGCCGCTGCGCAGCGAGCTGGAGGCCGTGCTCGGTGCCTGGCTGCTGGCCGTGCTGCTGCTGGTGCCGGTGCTCGAACTGACCGGCGAGCCGGACGAATACGGCCGGCACTGGCTGCTGTACTGGGCGCTGTTCGGCACGGCCGGGCTGGCCGGCTGGCGGGTGCTGATGCGTCGCGCGCAGCGCTACGTCCATACCGGTGGTCGCGACGTGCGCCGCGTGGTGCTGGTCACCAACGGCGGCTTCGGATTGCAGATCATCGAGCAGCTCGCCACCGCACGCTGGGCCGGCTTCGAATTCGTCGGCTGGTTCGATGAACGCGACGGCGATGACGGCCGGATCAGCGCAGCGGCCGTGCAGCGCTGCCTGGGCCCGACCGAGCGGCTGGCGGGCTTCGTCGAGGACGGCAATGCCGACGAGGTCTGGATCGCGCTGCCCTTCCGGGCCGAGGCCAGGCTGCGCTCGATCCTCTGGAGCCTGCGCCACTGCACGGCCGACATCCGGCTGGTGCCGGACATCTCCAGCTTCCGGCTGCTGAACCATTCGCTCGGCGAGGTTGCAGGTCTGCCGGTCATCAACCTGTCCTCGACGCCGATGAGCGGCCGCAACCGCCTGCTGAAGGCCATCGAGGACCGCACGCTCGCCGGCGCCTGCCTGATCCTCGCTGCACCGCTGCTGCTCGTGATCGCACTCGGGGTCTACCTGACCACGCCGGGGCCGCTGTTCTTCCGGCCGGTACGCCTCGGCTATGACGGCCGGCCGTTCCGCGCCTGGAAGTTCCGCTGCGCGGTGCCGCACGCCGGCCGCAACCGCTTCACGCGCTTCGGCGTGTTCCTGCGCCACACCGGTCTCGAAGGCCTGCCGCAGCTGCTGAACGTGCTCGACGGCAGCATGGCCATCGTCGGGCCGTGTCCGCACGCCGCCGCCTACAACGCCCAGTACAAGGCACGGGTCGACGGCTACATGAGCCGTTTCAAGGTCAAGCCGGGGCTGACCGGCTGGGCGCAGATCCATGGCCACGACCAGCGCATCGAATCGATCGAGGACATGGAGCGGCGTCTGGCGCTCGATCTCGAATACATCGAGAACTGGTCGCTGGAACTCGACCTGCGCATCGTGCTGCTGACGGTCTGGCAAATGGCCGGGCGCGTGCTCGGGGGGCTGCGCAAGGCAGCCGCCCAGCAGATCCGCCACTAACGCCGCTGCCAGCGGCCGGCTGCGTCCATCACGTACTGTCCGTCAGCCGCGCCGGCCGTCAGCCGGCGGCCGGCGAGCGCCTGCACTTCGGCGAGCGGGCGGCCGTTGCGCTCGGCGATGTCGCGGTAACGGGCCATGCGCTCGGCGTTGACACGCTCGACCAGCGCGCGCGCGCCGGCATCCGGCGTGACCGCGCCGATCAGTCCGTCGGGCCGCTCGCCGACCCGGCCGGCCGCGAGGGCATCGGCCAGCGGTTCGGCCAGGACCGGCGGGCTGCCGGCGGCCAGCAGCACGCAGAGGGCGGTGACGGGCAGCAGCCGGCGGCGGTGGACGGGGCTCATGGACGGGACTCCTGCGGTTTGCGCGCCTTCGCGGCCGGCCCGAACAGCTCCGGGTGATCGCCGAAGGCGGTGTCGAGATCGCGATCGAGCTTCACGCGCACATCCTGCTGGATGTGCACGTTCAGGTTGATCTCGATCGGCTTGTCCGGTGCCTCGACCTTCACGGTCGGCGTGCAGGCCGCACCGATCGCCAGCAGCGCCACGATCGCGACGATCGGCGGCCGGTGCCGGCACGGGCTCGAAGGAAACACGGGGTTGCGCAGGATCATGGGTTCTCCCGGTCGGATGATTCGAGGCGCCGGCGCACGGTTTCGGGCAGCCGGTAGCTGTCCAGGCCCTGCTGCAGCAGACCTGCCAGCGCGCCGCTGAGGTTCAGGTTCAGGGCCACCGGATGGCCGCCGTAGGCCTGCGGATTGGCTCCCCGCACGTTCAGGCCGGCGGCCAGCGATTCCGCCCGCTCCCCGGCCAGCGTCAGGCTCAGGGATTCGTAGCGGAAATCGCGCAGCACATCGAGCACGAAGCCGGCCTGGCCATCGGCGAGCGCGGCTGGCGGCGTCGATGGCGTGTAGTGCAGCGTACCGGAGCCATCGCTCGCGAACTGTGCCTGCACGTCATGGAGGCCATCGGCTTCGAGCCGGGCCGCGAGGCTTCCGTTCAGCGTGCCGGTGCCGCCCAGGCCATCGACCGGCACGATTGCGAGCAGCCGGCTCAGATCGAGCCCGCGGGCGCTGGCGGCGAGCGGGCGGGGCGCCGGGCCGTCGAGGCGCAGCGGTGCCAGCTCCAGCCGGCCGCCGGCCAGCGTGAAGCCGGCCTGACGCACGCGCAGCTGCGTGTCGTCGAGCGTGAATTCGACCCGCCCGTCCTCGAACGGCAGACCGGCGTCGAGCCGGGCGATCCTCAGGGGCTGGCCGGCCGGGATGCGCAGCGGCCACAGCCGGTCGGCACGCAGCACGCCGTCGATGCCGCGGGCGCGCACGCCGCCGAAGCGCAGCTCCAGGCCGTCGATGCGCAGCTCGCCCCCGCTCCTCGCGGCCGCGCCGCCGCCCCAG
>NZ_DAOLKE010000054.1:0-2681 GCF_035331805.1 Plasticicumulans sp.
TGCCATTCGTTCAGCTTGCCCGGTCGCGCGGATGGCAGCGGCCAGACTGCAGCGACCGGCCGGCCCGATCCGGGGCCGGCCGCAGTACGGAGTCCCGCCGGTGGCCGAAGCCGCGTCCGCCCCGTCCGCATCTGCCGCCGGTGCCCGCCGCGCCGGCTGGTTGCGCCAGTCGCGCTTCTGGCTGCTGCTGGCCGCTGCGCTGCTCCTCGCCGGCTCGACCGGGCTTGCGCTGCATCAGCCGCCGCACCCGGATGCCTGGCGCCCGCCACCGGGCTGGCTCGATCCGGCGTTCTGGCGCTGGCCGTTCGAGCGCAACGCCTTCATGCGCCTGCCGCTGCTCGCGGCCCCGATCAACGCGCTGCATGTCGCCGACGACGGCAGGACCTGGCTGCTGACCGGGGCTGGCGAGATCCTGCACATGTCCGGCGACGGCCTGCGCTGGCAGCGGCAGTGGCCGGTGGCGACGCAAGCGCCGGACGCCCGTGCGGCAGGCATCGCCGTCCCGGGCATCGCCGTTGCGCACGCCCAGGCCATGCCACCGCTGAACGGTGCGATCGGCAAGGGCAGCGAGGTGCCGAACCAGGCTGCGCCGCAATCCCCGGCCGCTCCGGCCTATCCGATGCCCGGGACGACCGCACCGGTGCAGCAGACGCCGATGACGGGCGAAGCCCCGCAGCCGCGCGCACCGGCATTGAACGCCCTGCACTTCCTGAGCGACGGGCGCCACGGCTGGGCGGTCGGTGACGCCGGCACGCTGCTCGTGACCGACGATGGCGGCGAACACTGGCAGCGGATCGAACTCGCCGAGGCCGGCGAAAAGGTGCTGCGCAGCATCTGGTTCGTCGATGCGCAATACGGCTGGATCGTCGGCGACGACGGCCTGCGCCTGCGCACGATCGACGGCGGCAGGAGCTGGCAGCCGCCCGGCCCGACGCGCGCGCTGCCGCTGCCGAGACTGAATGCCGTGCGCTTCATCGATCCCCTGCACGGCTGGGCGGCCGGTGAGCAGGGCACGCTGCTCGCGAGCGTCGACGGTGGGGCGAGCTGGCTCACGCTGACGACCGGCACGCAGGCGAGCCTGACCGCGATCGACGTGGTGGCTGGTGGCGACCGGATCAGCGTCGTCGGGCTCGAAGGTACGCTGCTGCAGTTGAGCCTGGCCAAACCGTTCGCGCCGCAGCCGGTGAAGCTCGGCGGCATGAATGCACTCGATGTGCGCTTCGCCGCCGACGGCCGTCGCGGCTGGATCGGCGCTCAGGACGGCTGGCTGCTGGTGACCGACGACGGCGGCCAGCGCTGGCAGCGGCAGCGGTTCGGTGAGGACAACCTGACTGCGCTCGCCGTGTCCGCCGACGGCCGGCAGCAGCGGGTCGGCGCTCGAAGCGGCGTGCTGCAGGCCCGGCTCGACGATGCCCGCTTCGTGGCGCTGACGCGCGGCGGCGAACGGCAGGCGCGCCGGCTGGCGCGCAGCCGTGACGGCCGGCTGTTCCTGCTCGGGCCGTACGGCGATGTGCTCGTCACCGATGCCACCAGCGGCAACTGGCAGCCACTCGTGACCGGCAGCGGACACACCCTGCTCGATGTGTGCCTTGCCGCCGACGGCTTGCGTGGCTGGCTGGTCGGCACGTCCGGCACCTTGCTCGCGACCGCCGACGGGGGGCGCCACTGGCAGCCGCTGGCAAGCGGCACCAAACAGGATTTACGGGCGCTCGACTGCAGCGCCGACGGCCGGCGGGTTTTGGCGGTCGGCCGTAATGGCACAAGCCTCGGAAGCGTCGACGGTGGCGTGAACTGGCAACTGCAGACACTGGACGGCAGTCCCGATCTGGTCGCGCTGCGCTTGTCGGAGGACGGGCTGCAGGGCACGGCAACGGCTGCAGACGGCCGGACGTTGATGACGACCGACGGCGGCACGCACTGGGCGGTCGAACCCGGCGGCAGCGACGGACTGGTCCTGCACCGCGTGCGGGCGACAGGGGATGGCCGTCGCCGCTGGGCGCTGGACCTCGGCGGACGGCTCTGGACCGTCGCGGACGGTGGTACGGGCTGGCAGAAGGTGGCCGGCCTGCCCGACGGCACTTCGGCGCTGTACGACGTGGAAGCGTCGGCCGATGGCCGCAGCCTGTTCGTGGTCGGAGAGAGTGGCACGGTCCTGCGCAGCCTCGACGGCGGCACGACCTGGCAGAAGCCCGACGTCGCGAGCACGCAGTTGCTCTACGGCGTGCGCTTCGCTGCTGACGGTCGCCGTGGCTGGATCGCCGGCGAAGGGCCGGTGCTGCTGACAACCGACGACGGCGGCGAGACCTGGCGCGGCGGCGAGCGCAACACCGATCCGGCGCTGCGCGACTGGCCGGTCTACGCACGCTTTCCGGCGCCGTGGCTGTACCCGGTCTGGGGGCTCGGGCTCGGCCTGCTGCTGCTCGCGGCCCGCAAGCCGCGCGCCGAATACGCACCGGCCGCGTCGATCGGCGATGCGCCGGCCTCCGACAAGCCGCTGGAGCCCGGTGATGCCGATGCGCTGGCCTTCGGGCCGCTGGCGCGCGGGCTCGCGAACTTCCTGCGCAACGAGCACACGCATCCGCCGCTGACCGTCGCGATCACCGGCAACTGGGGTACGGGCAAGAGTTCGCTGATGAACCTGCTGCGCGGCGAACTGGTGCGCTACGGCGTGTGCGCGGTCT
>NZ_DAOLKE010000054.1:2781-15892 GCF_035331805.1 Plasticicumulans sp.
CTGCTCGCGGCGCTGGTCGACGGCATCCGCCGGCAGGCGATCCCGTCGCCGCTCGGCTTCGACGGCCTGCGCTTTCGCGCACGGCTGCTGTGGCTGCGCTCTGGTCAGCACTGGCCGTGGGCGTTGCTGTTCGTGCTGCTCGCCTGCTGGTCCGGGGCCTACTTCCTGCAGGACTTCCCGCTGCGCTTCGAGCGGGCCTGGGCGATCACGCAGCAGGTCGTTGCCGGCATCCGGGCCCGGGAGTCGCAGGCCGATCCGCCGAAGTCCGGACCGGCGAAATCATCGGAAGACCCCTCCGGGCTTGCCGCTGCGAAGGCCGCCGGCAACCCGCCGGACTCTGGGGCCGGGACGACCTCGACAAATGCGTCTGCCGGTTCCGGGCAGGATGCAGGTGCCGGGCAGGGAAGGGCGGTTGCAGGCGTTGCGACAGCCTCTGTTGCGCCTGCTCCGGAGGCGGAGCCTGCCGTGCGGCCGGCCGCGTTCGCTCAGGGGCTGGCGGCGCTGATCGCTGCGCTGACGGCGCTGACGGCGGCGGTCAGGGCCGTGCGCGCCTTCGGCGTCAGGCCCGAAGCCTTGCTTGCGAGCCTCGCGACCAAGACCCGCGTCAGCGATCTCGGCGCGCAGACGAGCTTCCGCTACCGCTACCGGCAGGAGTTCGCCGAGGTCACGCAGGCGCTCGCGCCGCGCACGATGCTGATCCTGATCGACGACCTCGATCGCTGCCAGCCGACGCAGGTGCTGGAGATGCTGGAGGTCGTCAACTTCCTCGTCTCGGCCGGCGACTGCTTCATCGTGCTCGGCATCGACAAGGAAAAGGTGCAGGGCGCCCTCGGGCTGGCGTTCCGGGAGCTGGCGCAGGAGATGGTCGATCAGGGCAGCGATGCGGCGGATACCCGCAGCGACGAGGCCCGCGCCCGCGACAAGCGCCAGCGCTACGCGCGCGATTACCTCGAAAAACTCATCAACCTCGAGGTGCCGGTGCCGCTGCTCGACGGCACCGATCCGGCGCGTGGCCGCGGCATGCTCGCCGGCGAGTCGGCTGCGCGGGAACAGGCCGGACTGCGCCTGCACCGCTGGCGCGAACGGCTGGGCAGCGGCCTGCGCGTGCTTGCCGGCCTCTTCCTGTTCATCGCGGCGGCAGCCGGCGGACTGTATCTGGCCGGCCTGACACCGGCGCTGCCGCCGCCGGCGACGGTCGGCCCGGCGACGACGACACCGGCCGGCAGCCCCGATGCGGCCGGCGGCGCTACCCGCCCGGTCCCGGCCGGATCGTCTGCGCCGATGCCTGCGGCGCAAGGCGCTGCCAGCGTGATCGGCCAGCAGGCCGGCTTGCCGTGGCCGCTGCTGGTCGCGGTGCCGGCGCTGGCGCTGCTGCTCGGGGGGCTGGTAGCCGCCCTGCGCCGGCCGGACATCGTCGTGCGCGATTCACCGCGTTTCGGCGAGGCGCTCGACATCTGGTACCCGTATCTGCTCAGCCACCACCGGCCGACGCCCCGGACGCTGAAGCGCTACCAGAACCGCATCCGCTACGTCGCGATGCGCCAGCGCCCGGCCGAGCCTGCGACCGATCCGCTGGAGCGCCTGCTGCGCCGCTGGCTGGGGGTGCGGGCCGAGCCGGACTCGGCGGATGACGCCCTGCCGGAGCCGCTGCTGGTGGCGCTCGGGGCGCTGCAGCTGGTCGATCCGCAGGCTCTGGTCGCGGAGGCAGGGGCGCTCACGCCGGCGGACGCGACGAAGGGGGCCGCTGCGGCCGGAAGCCTGGCGCAGGCCCGTGCCCTCGCCGAAGCCGTCGAACGCCACCGCGCGCACTTCGGCGACGCGAGCTGGCCGCCGTCGCCCGCGGCCGTGCGCCGCTTCCTGAAGCTCAGCGAAGGTGTGGCGATCCGTTGATGCGGGCCGGCCGTCGCCCGCCGGTTGCGTTCCGGCCGCCGGCTTGACGTGTCTCCGGGGTGTCGCCATGGTCTGCACCCGTGTCGACACGTATATCCACGGAGGCGACCATGGCGACCACGACCCGCGTCTTTCGCAACGGCAATGCGCAGGCCATCCGCATCCCAGCCGAGCTGGCCTACGAGCGCACTGACCTCGAACTGGAAATCGAGCGGATCGGGGACGAGTTGCGCATCCGTCCCGCCCGTCGCCGGCTCGACGGCGTGCTCGCCCGCTTCGCTGCCTTCTCGCCCGATTTCATGGCTGACGGGCGGGGCGAGAACGAGGAAGCCGAACGGGACGGCTGGTGATATGCCGCGCTTCATGCTCGATACGAACATCTGCATCTATCTGATGAAGCACCATCCGCCCGAAGTCGCGGCGCGTTTTGCCGAGTGTTACGTCGGCGACGTGGTGATGTCGGCGATCACCCTGGCCGAACTGCAATACGGTGTCGTCTGCTCCGGCGAGTGTCGCGATCAGAACGCCGCGGCGCTGGCCGCGCTGCTGGGCGACATTCCGGTCGCCGCGTTCGATGCCGGGGCAGCCGAGGCTTACGGTGCCATCCGTCTCGCCACCCGCGAGCGCAAGCGCGATGCGCTCGACAAGCTCATCGCCGCCCATGCGCTTGCGCTTGCAGTCACGCTCGTCACCAACAACGAGCGCGATTTCGCCGATTACCCGGGATTGCAGATCGAAAATTGGGTTGGAAGCCGTTGAGTCGCGTAGGGCGTGCGACTTGCTACGCCCGCTCCGGCGCTTCGCCGAGCCATTCCTCTGCGCGTCCGGATACGTCACTGCGTCCGCTGCGGTAGGCGCCGACGCCGGGCAGCTTGCGGACGGTACCCGGGTTTCGGCGTTCGGCATATTCGCCCAGCGCTTCGCGGATCAGTTCCGGCACCGGTCGCTGCCGGTGCTCGGCCATCTGCTTCAGCAACAGGGCGAGCTGTTCGTCGAGGATAGCGTCGTGCGGTGCATGGGGTTGCTCCGGTCGCGGTGCCTGCCGACCGCGCAGGGGATGACGATCCATGCAGCCGCAGGCTCACCCCCGTCGCAACCAGCCCGTGACCTCCTCGCGGTCGTGATAGAGCTGCTTCAGCGCCAGCCGGTACGGGCAGCCGGCCAGGGTTTCGGCGATCAGCGCCTCGCAGCGCTGCAGTTCGGCCCAGCGCTTCTTCATCGGCAGCTTCAGGTTGAAGATCGCCTGCTTCGCGGCGCCATCGGCGATCCAGCCGGCGACGAGCTGCGCGATGCGCGCCGGCTGCTCGACCATGTCGCAGACCAGCCAGTCGACCGGCTCGCGCGGGCGGAAGCGGAAGCCGTCCTCGCGCCGGTGCTCGACGAGGCCCGAGGCCATCAGGGTTTCGTCCATCGGGCCGTTGTCGATCGCCGCGACGCGCAGGCCGCGGCGCACGAGCTGCCAGGTCCAGCCGCCCGGGGCGGCGCCGAGATCGACCGCCGTCATGCCGGGACGCAGCCGGCGTTCGCGTTCATCGGGCGGCAGGAAGACGTGGAAGGCTTCTTCGAGCTTCAGCGTCGAGCGGCTCGGCGCACCGCTCGGGAAGCGCAGCCGCGGGATGCCCATCGGCCAGTCCGAGCTGTTGCCGGGCTGCGAGACCCCGGCCCAGCCGGCCGCCGATGACAGGAAGAACAGGTGCAGGCGCGGCGCGCGCGCGTCGTCGAGCAGCAGCCCGGCCTTGCGCGCGGCGGCGGCGAAGGCCTTCTCGAACGGCCGGCAGAAGGCCGACAGCGCCTTGGCCTCGTTGGTGTCCGGCGTCTCGACGCGCAGCGCCCCGAACGGGCCGTCGGCGAGTCCGCGCGCGGCCTCCAGGAGCGGCGTGACGCGATCATCGACCGGCAGCTCGCGCAGCAGCTCGCCACAGGCGATCCACTGGCGCGCGAAGATCAGCGCGCTGAAATCGAGGGCGGCGGCGAACGCGCGGGCGTCGGTGCCGTAGGGCTGGAACGCGACATAGCCGGAATCGGGCTTCGCCTTCGCGAAACCGGCGAAGCCGGCTTCGGCCGCGCGGGTCTGGATCTCGGCTGCGCATTCGCCCTCGAAGCCGGCGCGGCAGCACAGCAGCAGCGTCGTGGCGCTGGTCGTGTCGGTCATGGCGGCCCTCAGTCGCCGACTTCGATCAGCGGCGCGCCGATCAGCGCTTCCAGGCCGGCGACGAACTCCGGCGCGAGCGGCGGCCAGTTCCAGAAGCTCAGGCCCAGGCAGCCGAAGCCGACCGCGGGCTCGCACGGCCAGCTCGTGACCGGTGCGAGCAGCGTGCAGCCGGTGCAGAGCAGCAGGCCCTCGTCGGCGTCCTCGCCGATCAGCAGCCACTGTTCGACGGCATCGAACCAGCGCGGGTCGCCGGCGATCGCCAGCGGCTTGCCGCAGTGCGGACAGCCGGCGCTGCCGAGCGCGCTGCCGTGGTAGACCATGCGCCCGCTGCGCACGAGCACGCCGTTGACCGCCAGCCGCTGCAGGCGCTCGACGGCGCGCGCATCCCGCGGCTCGGCCAGGGCCTGCGCGCAGTGCGGGCCGGGCGCGTAGCCGGCGGCGGCCTCCGGCAAGCAGGCGGATTCGACGCCGGCCAGGATGCCGCCGGCCTGCAAGCGTGCGAGCACGGCGGCGGCACGGTCGGCGCCGAGGGCCGCCGGCAGCTCCGGGGCGACGAGATGGCGGACGCGATCGGGCATGGGCGGACGGGCCTCAGGTGCCGGCGGCCGTGGCGCGGCGATGCTTCACGTACTCGATGACGCCCGGCAGCAGCGACACGACGATGATGCCGAGGATCACCAGCGTGAAGTTGTTCTTGACCACCGGGATGTTGCCGAACAGGTAGCCGGCGTAGACGAAGCTGCCGACCCAGCACAGCGCGCCGAGCGCGCAGAAGCCGGTGAAGCGCCGGTACTCCATGCTGCCGGCCCCGGCCACGAACGGCGCGAAGGTGCGCACGATCGGTGCGAAGCGCGCGAGCAGCACGGTCTTGCCGCCGTGCTTCTCGTAGAAGGCGTGGGTCTTGTCGAGGTAGGCGGTCTTCAGCACGCGTGCATCGGGCCGGAAGACCTTCTCGCCGAGGAAGTGGCCGATCCAGTAGTTGGTGTTGTCGCCGAGGAAGGACGCGAGCATCAGCAGCAGGAACACCGCATGCACGTCGAGCGCGCCGCCCGCCGCCAGCGCGCCGGTTGCGAACAGCAGCGAATCACCGGGCAGGAACGGGGTCACGACCAGCCCCGTCTCGCAGAAGATGATCGCGAACAGGATCGCGTACAGCCACGGGCCGTAGTCGGCGGCGAGGATCGCGAGGTGCTTGTCGAGGTGCAGGACGATGTCGAGAAACTGGGCGAGTAATTCCATGCGCGGGTCCGGAGCGGAAGCGGAACATCCATGCTACCTGCCGTGTGCGCTGCAGCACAGGCACCGGCCGGGCCGCGGGCGTGCGGCCGGGGTCCGGCGGTGCCGGCGGCGGCTTACGATGCGGTTTCAGGCGGACCCGGCACGGCTGCCGGTGACGGTTCGGGGAGGCCGGGGTAGGGCGGGCGGTTGTCCGGGTCGCTGCGCAGGGCTTCGGAGAAGGCCAGCCGCTGGCCGATGTCGGCATCGTCCACCGGGCCGGGGCTGGCGCGGTGGCGGTCGCGGCTGATCTCGGCGCCGGTGCGGCGGTCGATCAGGGCCAGCTCCACGGGCTCGCCGGTGTCGGTGTCGACCAGCTGCACCCGGCAGCCGTCCGGCGCGTAGTGCCGGTTGCCGAAATCGAGCAGCGTCAGCAGCACCGGCCGGAAATCCTCGCCGCGGCGGGTCAGCAGGTATTCGTGGCGGGGCGGGCGCTGGCAGTAGCGGTGCTTTTCGAGCAGGCCGGCCTCGACCAGATGCGCCAGCCGCCGCGCCAGCATGTTCGGAGCAATGCCGAGGCTCTTCTGGAACTCGTCGAAGCGGCTCAGGCCCAGGAATGCGTCGCGCAGGATCAGCATGCTCCACCATTCGCCGACCCGTTCGAGGCCGCGGGCGATCGGGCAGGACATGGCGCCGAAATCGGTGCGCTGCATGGGAAGTGGGCTCGGGCGGCGGCGGTCGGCCGGTGACTTTATGGCCGCTGCCGCCCGGCGGGCAAGGCTGCGGCCGGGATGTTTTTGTGTATGATCCACCGGCTTTCGCCGCACCCGGCGGTGAACCGACGCGAAAGTGGCGAAACTGGTAGACGCGCTGGATTTAGGTTCCAGTGGGGCAACCCGTGAGAGTTCGAGTCTCTCCTTTCGCACCAGTGTCCAGCGAGGTCCGCGCGCGCCCGTGCACAGGCGATGCGACGCGGGCCTTTTCGCTTCGTTCCGGATGATCAGGGGTACCCAGATGCAGGTTTCAGTTGAGGAGCTCGGCGGTCTCGAGCGTCGGCTCACGGTGCAGCTTCCCGCGGCCAGGATCGAGCAGGAGATCGAACAGCGCCTGCAGGATCTCTCACGCCGCGTGAAGCTCGACGGCTTCCGTCCCGGCAAGGTGCCGCTGAAGGTCGTCAAGCGCATGTACGGCGGCCAGGTCCGGCAGGAAGTCCTGGGTGAGCTGATGCAGTCGAGCTTCCAGGAAGCCGTCAGCGGCCAGAACCTGCGCCCGGCCGCCGGCCCGCAGATTTCGCCGTCCGCAGCCGCCGAAGGTGACTTCGCCTATGCGGCGACCTTCGAGGTCCTGCCCGAATTCGAGCTGCAGGGCTTCGAAGGCATTGCCGTCGAGCGCCCGGTCGCCGAGGTCAGCGACGCCGACATCGACTCGATGCTCGAAACCCTGCGCAAGCAGCGCACCGTGTGGACGCCGGTCGAGCGCCCGGCGCAGACCGGTGATCGCGTCACCGTCAGCTTCGAGGGCACGATCGACGGTGTCGCCTTCCCGGGCGGCAAGGGCGATGACGTGCCGGTCGTGCTCGGGGCCGGCGGCATGCTGCCGGACTTCGAGAACGGCCTGATCGGCATTGCGGCCGGCGAGGCGCGCGAGATCGCCGTGAGCTTTCCCGAGGGCTATCACGCGCAGGAACTCGCCGGCAGGACGGCGCGCTTCGCGCTGAATGCCGGTGTCGTCGCCGAGCCGAGCCTGCCGCCGGTCGACGAGGAGTTCGCGAAGGCCTTCGGCGTCGAGGACGGCAGCGTCGAGTCGCTGCGTGCGGCGCTGCGCGACAACATGACGCGCGAACTGGGCCAGGGCATCAAGACCCGCGTCAAGAAGCAGGTCATGGACGCACTGCTGGCCGCGAACCCGATCGAACTGCCGAAGGTGCTGGTCACCGAGGAGATCGACCGCATCGCGCAGCAGGCCGGCTTCCCGGCGGCCAGTGCCGGCAACGCCGAGGCCGACAAGATCAAGGAGGGGGTGTTCGCCGAGGAGGCCCGCCGGCGCGTCGCGCTCGGCCTGCTGATCTCGAAGCTGGTCGTGCAGGAGAAGCTGACCGCCGATCCGGCGCGCGTCGTCGAACAGCTGACGACGATGGCCTCGACCTATCAGGACCCGAACGAGGTCATGCAGTGGTACCTTAAGAATCCGCAGGCGATGGAAGGCCTGCGTGCGCTGGCGCTGGAGGACACCGTGGTCGACTGGGTGCTCGCCAGGGCCAGCGTCACCGAGCAGCCCAGCACTTTCGATGCGGTGATGCGCCCGGCCCCGGCACCGGCCGCCACCGCCGACAACGCCGCCTGACCCGCGGCAGGAGACAGGTGACATGTACCCGAGCAAGGGCGGTTCCGACATCCAGGCACTGAATCTGGTGCCGATGGTGGTCGAGCAGTCGGCACGCGGCGAACGCGCGTACGACATCTACTCGCGCCTGCTGAAGGAGCGCGTGATCTTCCTGGTCGGGCCGGTCGAGGATTACATGGCCAACCTCGTGGTGGCGCAGCTGCTGTTCCTCGAAGCCGAGAATCCGGACAAGGACATCCACCTGTACATCAACTCGCCCGGCGGCTCGGTCAGTGCCGGCATGGCGATCTACGACACCATGCAGTTCATCCGGCCCCAGGTCAGCACGATGTGCGTCGGCCAGGCGGCCAGCATGGGGGCGCTGCTGCTCGCCGGCGGCGCCAAGGGCAAGCGTTACTGCCTGCCGCACTCGCGGGTCATGATCCACCAGCCGCTCGGCGGCTTCAGCGGCCAGGCCTCGGACATCGACATCCACGCCCGCGAGATCCTGCTGATCCGTGACCGCCTGAACCGCGTGCTCGCCAAGCACACCGGCCAGCCGCTCGAACGCATCGCCCAGGACACCGACCGTGACAATTTCATGGGCGGTGAGGCAGCGGTCGAATACGGGCTGATCGATTCGGTGCTTAGCCAGCGCAGCGCTCCGGCCACCGCCTGATCCCTGCCCTGACAGCCCGCCCCCGGTCCGGCTCCCTCCGGCCGGGGGCGGTGCGTTTCCTTGCCATGACCGGACGGGCGTAGTTGAATACGACCGAACGGGCTGGTCCCCTTCAGGTCACATTCCTGCTGTTTCCATCCGCACGGCGCACTGTCTGCGCCGGGCCTCCGTACCGGCACGGGGCCGATCGCGGCGCACATCAGGGCCGCCCACCGCGTGAGGATCGCACCATGAGCAAAGACCGAAACGACAAGGGCGATGACGGCAAGCTCTTGTACTGCTCGTTCTGTGGCAAGAGCCAGCACGAAGTCCGCAAGCTGATCGCCGGTCCCAACGTCTTCATCTGCGACGAATGCGTCGAGCTCTGCAACGACATCATCCGCGAGGAGATGGAGGAGAAGACGCCGAGCGCCGGCAGCAAGCTGCCGAAGCCGCACGAGATCAAGAAGGTCCTCGACGAGTACGTGATCGGCCAGGACCAGGCCAAGAAGGTCCTGTCGGTCGCCGTCTACAACCACTACAAGCGCCTCGAACTGCGCCGTGGCAAGGACGAGGTCGAGGTCTCCAAGTCCAACATCCTGCTGATCGGCCCGACCGGTTCCGGCAAGACGCTGCTCGCCGAGACGCTGGCGCGGCTGCTGAACGTGCCGTTCACGATCGCCGATGCGACGACGCTGACCGAAGCCGGCTACGTCGGCGAGGACGTCGAGAACATCATCCAGAAGCTGCTGCAGAAGTGCGACTACGAGGTCGAAAAGGCGCAGCAGGGCATCGTCTACATCGACGAGATCGACAAGATCTCGCGCAAGTCCGACAACCCGTCGATCACGCGCGATGTCTCCGGCGAAGGCGTGCAGCAGGCGCTGCTGAAGCTGATCGAGGGCACGATCGCCTCGGTGCCGCCGCAGGGCGGGCGCAAGCATCCGCAGCAGGAGTTCCTGCAGGTCGATACCTCGAACATCCTGTTCATCTGCGGCGGTGCGTTTGCCGGTCTCGACAAGGTCATCCGCAGCCGCTCCGAGAAGGGCGGCATCGGCTTCTCGGCCGAGGTCAAGAGTCCGACCCCGAGCCGGAACACCGGCGAGACCCTGCGCGACGTCGAGCCCGAGGATCTGATCAAGTACGGCCTGATCCCCGAGTTCGTCGGCCGTCTGCCGGTGATCGCGACGCTCGACGAGCTCGACGAGGCGGCGCTGGTGCGCATCCTGACCGAGCCGAAGAACGCCATCACCAAGCAGTTCGCGCGCCTGTTCGAGATGGAGAACTGCGAGATCGAGTTCCGCGACGAAGCCCTGCGCGCGGTCGCGCGCAAGGCCATGGAGCGCAAGACCGGTGCCCGCGGCCTGCGCACGATCCTCGAACACGTGCTGCTCGACACCATGTACGACCTGCCGAGCCTCGATGACGTGAGCCGCGTCGTCGTCGATGACAGCGTCGTGCGTGGCGATGCCAAGCCGTTCATGATCTACGAGAACGCCGGCCCGCGCCGCGCCGCTTCCTCGGACTGATCCCCCCGCCGTGCCGGGGGTGGTCGATCTGCCCCCGAGCCCCCTGTGCGCCGGATGCCGTGTGTCAGCACGCATCCGGCCGTCGCCTTCCGGCCTGCCCGCCCGCGGACGAGCTGTTGCCGCCACGCCGAGGATTCGTGATGGAGCCCAGGCCGCTTACCGACGATTCCGATCCCCTTCCGGACTCGCATCCGATCCCGATCCTGCCGCTGCGCGACGTGGTCGTGTACCCGCACATGGTCATCCCGCTGTTCGTCGGGCGCGAGAAGTCGATCGCGGCACTCGATGCGGCGATGCAGACCGACAAGCGCATCCTGCTGGTCTCGCAGAAGAGCGCCGAGGTCGATGATCCCGGTGTCGAGGATCTGTACCGCATCGGCACGCTGTCGAACATCCTGCAGCTGCTGAAGCTGCCGGATGGCACCGACAAGGTGCTGGTCGAAGGCGGGCAGCGGGCGCGCATCACCGGTTTCAGTGACGAACACGCCTATTTCGCCGCCGGCATCGAGATCATCGGTGCCGACTACGAGGAGAGCCGCGAGACCGAGGTGCTGATGCGCTCGCTGCTCGGCATCTTCGACCAGTACGTGAAGCTCAACAAGAAGATCCCCGGCGAGGTGCTCAGCTCGCTCGCCGGCATCGAGGACGCCGGGCGCCTGGCCGACACGATCGCCGCGCACATGGCGCTGAAGCTCGACGAGAAGCAGAAGATCCTCGAGATCGAGTCGGTCGATGCCCGGCTGGAGCACCTGCTGCATCTGGTCGAGAGCGAGATCGACATCCTGCAGGTCGAGAAGCGCATCCGCACGCGCGTCAAGCAGCAGATGGAGAAGAGCCAGCGCGAGTACTACCTCAACGAGCAGATGAAGGCGATCCAGAAGGAGCTGGGTGACCTGGAGGATGCACCGAACGAGGCCGACGAACTCGCGCAGAAGATCGAACAGGCCGGCATGCCCAAGGAGGCCAAGGCCAAGGCGGTCGCCGAGCTGAACAAGCTCAAGATGATGTCGCCGATGTCGGCCGAGGCGACGGTCGTGCGCAATTACATCGACTGGCTGGTGTCGGTGCCGTGGAAGAAGCGCACCAAGATCCGCCACGACCTTGCCGAGGCCGAGCGTATCCTCGAAGCCGATCACTACGGCCTGGAGACGGTCAAGGAACGCATCCTCGAATACCTCGCCGTGCAGCAGCGCGCCAAGAAGCTCAAGGGGCCGATCCTGTGTCTGGTCGGACCGCCCGGTGTCGGCAAGACCTCGCTCGGCCGCTCGATCGCACGCGCGACCGGGCGCAAGTTCGTGCGCATGAGCCTCGGCGGCGTGCGCGACGAGGCCGAGATCCGCGGCCACCGGCGCACCTACATCGGTTCGATGCCCGGCAAGATCGTGCAGAACCTCTCGAAGATCGGCACGCGCAATCCGCTGTTCCTGCTCGACGAGATCGACAAGATGTCGATGGACTTTCGCGGCGACCCGAGTTCGGCGCTGCTGGAGGTGCTCGATCCGGAACAGAACAACACCTTCGGCGACCATTACCTGGAAGTCGACTGCGACCTGTCGGACGTGATGTTCGTCGCGACCGCCAATTCGCTGAACATTCCGGGGCCGCTGCTCGATCGCATGGAGGTCATCCGGCTGCCCGGGTATACCGAGGACGAAAAGACCCATATCGCCCTCAAATACCTGGTGCCGAAACAGGTCGAGGCCAATGGCCTGCATGCCGATGAACTGGAAATCCGCGAGGCTGCGGTTCGTGACATCATCCGTCATTACACGCGCGAGGCCGGTGTCCGCAATCTGGAGCGCGAGATTTCCAAAATCTGCCGCAAGGCGGTCAAGAGCATCCTGCTGAAACCGCGCGAGGAACGGGCGCGCACCGCGGTGACGCCGAAGACGCTCGACAAATATCTCGGCGTGCGCCGCTTCCGTTTCGGGCTGGCCGAGGATCAGGACCAGATCGGCCATGTGACCGGACTGGCGTGGACCGAGGTCGGCGGTGAACTGCTGACCATCGAAGCCGCGCTGATGCCGGGCAAGGGCAAGCTGACCTATACCGGCCAGCTCGGCGAGGTCATGCAGGAGTCCATCCAGGCGGCGATGACGGTCGTGCGCAGCCGCTCCGATGCGCTCGGCATCGATCCGGCCTTCTTTGAAAAGCAGGATCTGCACATCCACGTGCCGGAAGGAGCGACGCCGAAGGATGGCCCGAGTGCCGGCACGGCCATGTGCACGGCGCTGGTCTCGGCACTGACGCGCATTCCGGTGCGCGCCAACGTCGCGATGACCGGAGAAATCACGCTGCGCGGTGCCGTGCTGCCGATCGGCGGACTCAAGGAGAAACTGCTGGCGGCGCATCGCGGCGGCATTACCACGGTTCTGATTCCGGAAGACAATCGCAAGGATCTGGCCGAAATTCCCAAGAATATTCTTGCGAAAATCGAAGTGCGGCCGGTGCAATGGATTGATCAAATTCTGGCCCAGGCGCTCGTGCATCTGCCGGAGCCTTCCAAACCGGATGCTGAACTGCCGGTCAGTCAGGAGACGCCGGCCCGCAGTCCGGCTGCTTCCGAACCGGTGCGTCCGCACTGAAGCGCTGTTGACACTTCCGGAAACGCCAAGCTATAACCTCGGCCACTTCACAGTGGAGCGGGTGGCGGCTCCGGATGTGCCGACTTCTGTTAAGGCCGTACGCCATCGGAAAGCGCCATCATTACAACCGGTAAATCATCAGGTACTCACAGGTACACATAATGAATAAATCGGAACTGATCGATGCCGTTGCGGATGCCACCGGAATCACGAAGTCCGACGCCGGCCGGTCGGTGGAGGCCGTGCTCGGCGCCATCACCAGTGCTTTGCAGGGGGGCGATCAGGTCACGCTGGTGGGCTTCGGCACCTTCTCGGTGCGCGAGCGGGCTGCACGGACCGGTCGTGACCCGCGTTCAGGGCAGGCGATCGAGATCAAGGCTTCCAAAAATCCCGTCTTCAAGGCTGGCAAAGCGCTGAAGGATGCCTTAAAGTAGCCCGCTCTTCCGGGGGGTGCTTAGCTCAGCTGGGAGAGCATCGCCCTTACAAGGCGAGGGTCGGGGGTTCGAACCCCTCAGCACCCACCAATGCAGCCGGAATTCCGGAGCGGTAGTTCAGTTGGTCAGAATACCGGCCTGTCACGCCGGGGGTCGCGGGTTCGAGCCCCGTCCGCTCCGCCAACTCCGCTGCAGGATGTAATACGAGGTAATCCGGATTCGGGTCGGCCATTACCTGGCGATCAGATCCGGTCATTTCGGGAATGCTCTGCGGAGCGGTAGTTCAGTTGGTCAGAATACCGGCCTGTCACGCCGGGGGTCGCGGG
>NZ_DAOLKE010000055.1:0-15869 GCF_035331805.1 Plasticicumulans sp.
CCGGCCGCTTTCAGCATGAAGTCGGTGATGCGCTGCATCGGTTCGCGCAGCCGTTCGGTGTCGATGACGATATACCCGGCCGTCACGTCGGCACCGCTCTTGTGGTTCAGCAGCCGTTTCAGCGCATACGCCGGGATGTCGAGGGATTCGGCGATGGTGATGAAGGTCCGGCGCAGGTCATGCGGGCAGAAGGTGATGCCGGTTTCGGTCGCGATGCGCTCGATCAGCCGGCGCACGTCGCGCACATGCGGGAACAGCAGCGTTGCCGGATCGGTGCCGGCGGCCTCGATGCGGCTGCGCAGCAGGGTTTCGAGCCGGTCGGACAGCGGCAGGGTATGCGGGCGGCGGTTCTTGGTGTCCGGCACCGTGAGGGTGCGGGCGGCGAGGTCCACGTCGGCGACACGAAGCTGCGCGGCCTCGTTCTTGCGCAGGCCGGTGAGCAGCAGCAGTTCGAGGTAGGCGCGGGCATCGTCGTCGTAGCGCGGACCGCGCACCGGCTGCACGCGCCAGAGCGCCGCATGCAGGTCGGCAAGCTGCGTCGGCTTGATGACGGTCTGGCGCCGCTCGATGCGGTGCCATGCGCGCGTCGCTGACAGGCGCCGGGTCGGGATGTCGGACAGGATCGGTGCGCCGTCCTCGTCCTCGTACTTGCCGGCGGCGTAGGTCATCAGCGCCCGCAGCACGCGCATTGCATAGTTGGCTTCAGCCTCGCTGCCGCGGCGCACGCTGCGCCCGTTCACGACGTAGCTGCGCGGCTCGCTCAGGCTGGCGTGCTTGCGCTCGACCATGTCGCGGCTGATCGACAGCAGCGGCTTGTCCTTCCACTCGGCGAGGTTCACTTCGACTTGTCGGCGGTAGCCGGCGACGGTGCGCGGCTTCAGGTCGCGCCCCTTCAGGTAGTCGTCGAGCACGTCGGCCAGCGTCAGCTTGCGCGCCCGGTCGGCGCGCTTGACGGCGTTCGGGTCGGTGCCGTCGTTGATCTGCACATGCGCGCCGGTTGCTGCCTTGCGCGCCTGTTCGACGGTCATTTCCGGAAAGCGGCCCAGCGTTACGAAAGTCGGCTTCCCATTCACCCGCCGTTGCAGGATGAACGACTTCACCCCTTTATCCGTAACGCGAATTGCCAGCGCCGGGCATTCGGTGTCGAGCAGGGTTTCGCGCTTGCCGGCAGCCGCTGCAGGCACGGCCTCCAGAGCACGCTTCGTGAACTTGAATCGGGTCGTCGGCATCGGGCTTCACCATGTCGGGCATACGCCGGGCATACGCCGGGCATACGGTTTGGGTGGTTTCGAGTGATGCCCGGTGATCGAAGCATGCGCCCAAGTGACTGAAATATCAACGATCAGTGATGACGGGTGATGATGGGTGACGGGGCGGAAATCAGACTCGAAATCGGATGGGCGGTAACACGCCACCCGGGTTCGAATCCCATCCTCTGCGCCAGAGCCGATGATCCACGAAGCCCGCCCGGTGCGGGCTTCGTGCTTTTCGGCATTCCGGTTTCACCATCACGACTTCATGCATCGGTTCCGGTTGCGGGATTGTCAGTCGGGCGATGACGGCCGCCATGGGCGTCATGCATCCGGAAAACATCGCACCACAACCACTGCTGTCACGCGGATCGCTCATTCATTGCCTCGGAGTCCGTGAGGGCAGTGAGTTTCAGCGGATGCCGGATCACGCCGGAAGCCTTTCCTGTAAGGAGTCGTGGTCACCGTCCTGATGGTCCTGAGGCAACGTCCGGTGTCTGGCTGATCTGCTTCCGGTTCCTGCTCAGGCTTGTGGCTGTGCAAAGACTTGCCTGTTCTGCGCAGGAACGTGCATCGACACCGGCCGTACTCCGGCGTGTAAGCATCGGAGCGTGATCGACGATTTTTCGCCTCGCCGGAACCAAGCCGGCGAGCATGGGTCCATGTGTTCGTTGCGATGATTCAGGCCGTCATTCAGATGCGTCGACGCTTTGCGGATCGGCGGGAGTGTCTGTCTGACCGCGTAATTGCCAACAACAAGACCAACAGGAGAACCTCCCATGTCGCTCGGTACGATTCTGCTGATCGTGTTGATCCTGCTGCTGATCGGTGCCATTCCAGCCTGGCCGCACAGTCGTGACTGGGGCTATTACCCGAGTGGCGGTCTGGGGCTGGTCGTGGTGGTTGTGATCATTCTGGTATTGATGGGCAGAATATGACGGACGTGCATTCGCCGAATTTGGCGTGATGCACGCAAACCGCATGGTCTGATCCATCTCCATTCGTTCAACCGCGGCCTGTCCGGTCATTGCCGGACAGGCCGCGGTTTTTGTGTATGCCAATTCTTTTGTCCGGAAATCCTGCGGGTGTGCAGACGGGGCTGCAGGGCCTGCAAATGCCTTCCCTGGCACTGCAGCTCGCCGTGCACCGCAAACCGGTTTCACGCGGAATGTCACCGGGATCGGGGCTCGCCGTCTGCCGCCCGGTCTCCAGGCCCGGAGGCCCGGTTTGCAGCGCCGCCGCACACGACTCCCTGGTATTTCTGCCGAGCGCAGTTGCGCCCGCCCGCCAGGCCCCCGCCGTGGACGTGCCGCACCGCACCAGACTACGATCCCCCGACCCGCACCGGCCGTTCGCGCCGACCTTCCCCGCAAGCGCTGCTCCCAGCAAGGCCCGTCCATGCCCGTGACCGATGACAAGGGGCTTCGTGCCCGCGTGAAGCTGTTCGGCAATCTGCTCGGCGAGGTGCTGCGCACGCAGGAGTCCGGGCAGGTGTTCGATGCCGTCGAGGCCTTGCGCAAGGGCTTCATCGAGCTGCGCACCAGTGAGGACCCGGCGCGGCGCGCGCAGCTGATGGCGCTGATCGAGGCGCTCGACCCGCAGACGCTGACGCACGTGCTGCGCGCGTTCAGCAGTTACTTCCTGCTCGCCAACATCGTCGAGGAGGACTGGGCGCATCAGGAGCGTCGCCACCGCGTCGCCAGCGGTGAGCCGCTGTGGCGCGGCAGTTTCGATGACACCGTGCGCGAACTCGTCGCCGCCGGCGTCAGCGCCGGGCAGATGCAGGGCCTGCTCGACAGCCTGCTGTTCCAGCCGGTGTTCACCGCACATCCGACCGAAGCCAAGCGCCGGGCGCTGCTGGAAGCGCAGCGGCGCATCTTCGTGATGGCCAAGAAGCTCAACGATGCCGGGCTCGGCGGCTATGCGCGTGAGGCGGTCGAACGCCAGTTGCTGAACCAGATCCAGATCCTGTGGAAAACCGACGAGGTGCGCGTGCACAAGCCGCAGGTGCGCGACGAGATCGTCAACGGCCTGTACTACTTCCGCGAGACGCTGTTCCACGCGCTGCCGCACATTTACCGCAACCTCGAACGGGCGCTGGCCACGAATTTCGGCGAAGCCGCGGCGGCGATCCGCGTGCCGAGTTTCATCCGCTACGGCTCGTGGATCGGCGGTGATCGCGACGGAAATCCCTTTGTCACGCACGTGGTCACCGCGCTCGCCGTGCGTTTGCAGGCGCGTACGGTGCTGCGCGAATACGTGCAGCGGCTCGAAGACCTTTCACACCTGCTGACGCATTCGAGTTCGCTGGTGCGCCCGTCACTGGCATTTGCCGAGCGGCTGGCGGCCGATGCGCCGCTGGTGCCGGAGGTCTATGCCGACGAGCCGCATCGCTTCAGCCAGGAGCCGTACCGGCGCAAGCTGTTCCTGATGCGCGCGCGGCTGCTGCGCAATCTCGACCGGCTGAATGCAGCGATCGACGGGCATGAGGCACCGGTTGCTGCCGGTTATGCCAGCGAGCGCGATTTTCTCGAAGACCTGTACGCGATCCGCGATTCGCTGCATTCGCACGGCGACGGCAATCTCGCCGATGCGGAGCTGAAGGATCTGATCCGGCTCGCCGAGAGTTTCGGGTTTTATCTCGCGCAACTCGACGTGCGTCAGGAATCGACGCGCCATACCGATGCCGTGACCGAACTGTTCGCGCGCGCGCCGAACCTGCCCGATTACGCGGCGCTGTCCGAGGATGAGCGCCTGCAGGTGCTCGGTGAACTGCTCGCGCATCCGGGCACGCCGCTGCTGTATGCCGAGGATCTCTCCGAGAACACGCGCGAGATTCTCGCGGTATTGCGGACCGTTGCCAGCCTGCGCGACGAGATCAGCCCGAATGCCTTCGGCGCCTACGTGATCTCGATGACGCACGCGGCGAGTCACGTCATGGAGGTGCTGTTCCTCGCGAGCTTCGCCGGACTCGCCGGCCGGCGCGGCGATGGCAGCTGGTTCTGCGATCTGCGCGTTTCGCCGCTGTTCGAAACCATCGCCGATCTCGCGCACATCGAGCCGGTGCTCGAACGTCTGCTCGACAATCCGACCTACCGCGAACTGCTGGCGGTGTCGGGCAACGTGCAGGAGGTCATGCTCGGGTATTCGGATTCGTGCAAGGACGGCGGCATCCTGGCCTCGGCCTGGAACCTGTACCGCGCGCAGAAGAAGATCGTCACGATCACGGCGCGCCGCGACATCCGCTGCAAGCTGTTCCACGGCCGCGGCGGCACGGTCGGTCGCGGCGGCGGCCCGACGCACGATGCGATCCTCGCGCAGCCGGCCGGCACCGTGCAGGGACAGATCAAGTTCACCGAGCAGGGCGAGGTGCTGTCGTCGAAGTATTCGAATCCGGAAACCGCGGTCTACGAGCTGACGATGGCGATCACCGGCCTGATCAAGGCCAGTCGCTGCGCGGTGACCGAATGCATTCCGGACGAACCGCAGTTCCTGACGGTCATGGAACAGCTCGCAAAGGACGGCGAGCAGGCCTACCGGCAGCTGACCGACCACACGCCGCGTTTCATCGATTACTTCTACGAGGCGACACCGGTCACCGAGATCGGGCTGCTGAACATCGGTTCGCGGCCCTCGCACCGCAAGAAGGCCGATCGTTCCAAGTATTCGGTGCGTGCGATTCCGTGGGTGTTCGGCTGGGGGCTGTCGCGGCAGATCATTCCGGGCTGGTACGGGCTCGGTGCGGCGCTGTCGGCATATCGCAGCGGCGACAGCGGCCGGCTCGATACGCTGAGGCGCATGTATGCCGAATGGCCGTTCTTCCGCTCGCTGCTCGCGAATGCGCAGATGTCGCTCGGCAAGTCGGAAATGGGCATCGCGCACGAGTACGCGCAGCTCTGTCTGGAGTCCGGCACCGCGGATGACATTTACGGCACGATCCGCAGCGAGCATGACGAAACCGTCGCGCAGGTGCTGGCGGTTGCCGGCATCGAGGAAATCCTCGACGAGAATCCGCGTCTGAAGCTGTCGCTGGCGCGGCGCGATCCGTATCTGGACCCGATCAACCACATCCAGATCTGCCTGCTGCGCCGCTACCGTCAGGCCGAAGGCGGCGGCGAGGCCGAGCGGGCGCTGTGGCTCAATCCGCTGCTGCGCTCGATCAACGCGCTGGCGGCGGGCATGCGCAACACCGGCTGAGGCCCGGCAGCGGGCGGCGTCCGTGTCGTCGCCCGCGGACCTCTGCGCTCACGCCAGCCGCAGCAGCGGATCCTGCCGGTAGAAGGCCCGCAGCTGCGCGTAGACCGGCGGATACGTGGCGTTCAGCACCGCCGGCGTCTCGAAGAAGGCTTCGCTCAGCACCGCGAAGAACTCGGCGGGGCTGTCGCTGGCGTAGGGATCGATCGCGGTGTCCTCGCCGGCATCGACGTGCGCGCAGAAGTCGTCGTAGGCGCGCGTGAAGATGTCGGCCCACGCGCGTACCGACATGCCGCGATGCAGCGGCGGCAGGCCGTTGGCCTCGCCGTTGAGCAGGTCGAGCTTGTGCGCGAGTTCGTGGATGACGACGTTGAAGCCGTCGGTGGCGGTTTCGCTGTCGAGCACGTCGGCCCAGGACAGGATCACCGGCCCGCGTTCCCAGGCCTCGCCGATCAGCGGCCGGCGCAGCTGATGCACGACGCCGGCCTCGTCGGTGAAGTCCTGCCGGGCCATGAATTCGCCGGGATAGACGACGATCGCCGACCAGCCCTCGTACCAGTCGAGGCCGAGGTTCAGCACCGGCAGGCAGGCGACCGCGGCGATGCGCCAGCGCATCGGCGGCGTCAGCGTCAGGCCGGCAGCGGCCTCGAAGGTTTTCTCGTGCAGGAACAGCGTCGCGAGCCGGCGCAGGCGCTGCTGATCCGCCTGCGGCAGGCCGGCGAGGACTGCCTGCGCGTCGCAGGCCGCCTGCCAGGTCGGTGCATCGGCTTCGCTCTGGCGGAGCACGCGCCGGCGACGCCAGTCCCGCAGCCAGCCCATCGTGCGTCAGTCGCGTCGCTGCTGCGTCTGCCGGTCGCGCTGCTGGCGCGCCAGCCAGCGCTCGGACCAGCGCGCCAGCGCCCAGATCGGCGAGCCGATCACGAACACCGCGAGCAGCAGGCACAGGATCACGGCGAGCCAGGCCGGCAGCCGCTGCCAGCCCTCGTTGACCAGCCAGACCAGCGCCGCCGTCATCAGGGCCGTCAGCAGCAGGGCCCCGACCAGTGCCTGCCGCTCACGGGAGTTCATCGTCGCTGTCCTGGGGCTCGATGCGCGAGACCGGCGTCACGCCGGCGGAGGCCGCGCGCTTTTCGAGCAGGTTGGCGATGTGTTCGAGGATCGGCCAGGTCACCAGCAGCTGCGTGAACACGATCGCCGGCATGCGCTCGTGCTTGCGGATGCCGGAGAGGTGCGAGTCGGTGACCTCGATGCCGGTGAAGCGCTCGATCTGGCCCTGCAGCACGTGCACGGCGCGCGGCGGCATCAGGCCGTCGAGGTGGATGGCGTTGGCGCGCCGCCCCCAGTACGAGCGCGGCACGACGGCCAGCGCGAACGGCAGCGGGTCCTCGCCGAGCATCTTGGCGAGGCTGAAGGACATGCGCAGCGGCGGCAGCGGCGTGTGCGCCGGCTGGAAGATCAGCTCCATGTGGAAGCAGCCTTCCGGCGGCCGGTCGCCCCAGTATTCCTCGTTGGCGAGCAGCTTCAGCTTGCTGCGGTTGATCTTGATGACGACGTTGGCGTCGGTCTTCTGGAACTCGATCCAGCGGCGGAACGCCGCTTCGCGCTTGCGGATCTCGTCGGCCAGCGGCTCGACGCGATGCCCGCGGAACTGCGTGTCGCGCGCGATCTTCCAGCCGAGCTTGATGTCGCGGGCCGGATCGACGAACACCGTGTAATCGAGCAGCGACGTGAACTCGGGATACAGCGCGTGCAGGCCTTCGAGCACGAGGATCGGCTTCGGCGAGAACGGCTGCGGCGCAATGAAGGTGCCGGTGCCGTGATCGTAGCGGCGCAGGTGCACGGATTCGCCGCGGCGCAGCGCTTCGAGGTGCTCGCGCAGCAGGCCGAGGTGGTTCATCTCGGGATCGAGCGGCGAACGGCCGGTGCGCGCGCGCGTGGCGCGGTCCTCCTTGTGGTAGCCGTCCATCTCGATCGTGCCGACGATGTCATCGCCGAGCATGCGCCGCAGACCGTTGGTGTAGGTGGTCTTGCCGGCACTGCTGTCGCCGGCGACGCCGATGATCAGCGGCGGACCGGGTACTTCAAGCAGGGAGCGCAGCGTCTGGGCGCGGCGCCGCGAAAGGGACGCGGCGAGCGGAATGGGCATCAGCGACTCCGTAGCGTCGGTATCGCCGGACAGTGTGGACAGCGGGGCGGGGGGGGATCAAGGCCGCGACCCTGGAAGTCGGGCAAAACAACGGGGGAAGACCTTGCGGCCTTCCCCACCAAACAAGACGGTACTTCCGTTGTACTTGGCAAACCTGCCCGCAGCGGGAACGGACAGTCGCGTTTTTAATAGAAGCAAATGATGGGCCAGTTTATAAAAAACTTTATTTTCAATTGCTTATTATGTTTCGCCCGGGCTTGCCGTAAGGAATCCTGACAATGTGATGCCGCTCGCCGGTTCAGACGGTGCGCACCGCCTGCGAGCGCCGGCCGCCCTTGCGGTCCCGCCGTTCCCGCCACGCGCGCCAGCCGAGCAGCACGATCAGGATCGCGCCGTACAGCAGCGGCTCGCGCACGTCGGCCTTGACCAGCCACAGGTAGTGCAGCACGGCGAGCACGCCGATCACGTAGACGCTGCGGTGCAGGCTTTTCCAGCGCCGGCCGAGGCGGCGGATCATGCGGTCGGTCGAGGTCAGCGCCAGCGGTATCAGCAGCGCCCAGGCCAGGAAGCCGACGCTCAGGTAGGGACGCTTCAGGACTTCGTTGCCGAGCATGTAGAAATCGAGTTCGAGATCGAGCGTGAAGTACAGCGCCATGTGCACGCTTGCATAGAAGAACGTGTACAGGCCGAGCATGCGCCGCAGCCGCAGCGGCCAGCTCCAGCCGCTGAGCTGGCGCAGCGGTGTCGCGCACAGCGTCAGCAGCAGCAGGCGCAGCGCCCAGTCGCCGGTGGCGTGTTCCAGGGTCTCGACCGGATTGGCGCCGAGCCCGGCCTCGAAGCCGCGCCAGATCAGCAGGCCGAGCGGCAGCAGGCAGAGCAGGAACACCAGCGGCTTGAGGCCGGTCGGGGCGGTGTTCGTTGGGCGGACAGAGCTCATCGTGGCGGACAAGGGGCGGATTCCTGCAGCAAGGGCGTTACCGGATGGTACGGGCGGCAAGGCCGTGCGGATGCAGCGGCCCGGGCTGTGGCGGGGGCGCCGTCGTCATCCGCGTGCGGCAAGTGCTTGTGCTAGCGTATGTGCCTTTGTCTGAAAGCCCGTCATTGCCGAGCGTTCCTTCATGTTCCGTCCGAATCCCTGCCCGCAGCGCGCCCGGGGCGCGCTGCGGGTTCTCGCCATCGTCCTGCTGCTGATCGGCCTGGGCACTCCGCTGTCGCTGCCCGCGCAGACCGATCCGCCGCCGCCGCGTGCGCTCGCGGACCTGCTCAACGACTGGAAGGCCACCCTCGATGGCCTCGGCCGGCAGCTCGCCACCGGCAGAAGCGAGGAAGCCGATCTCGAGAAGATCCGCACCGAGGCCGAGCGCGTGCGCAGCGCCGTGCAGGCCAGCCGCGGCGAGGCGCTCGGCAAGGTGGCCGCCGCGCAGCAGCTGGTCGAGGCCCTCGGGCCGCCGCCGGCCGAGGGCCAGCCGCCCGAGGCGAAGGACGTGGCCCGCCAGCGTCAGCAGCTCGGCGCCGATCTCGGCGCCGCCGAAGGCCGGGCCAAGCAGCTCGACGTGCTCGAAGCGCGCGCCAACGGCCTGATCAACGATGCCTCGCGCGCGATCCGCGAACGCATCGCATCGAGCCTGCTGGCGCGTGGCCCGAGCACGCTCGAAGCCGATGTCTGGTCGCTCGGCGGCACGCAGTTCGCGCTCGGCCTGCAGCAGCTTTCGGCCGGTCCGGTGGCGCGCTGGCAGTCCAACGGCTTCGCACCGCTGTTCGCGAAGAGCGCCGGCACGCTGTTCGTGCTCGCGATCGGGCTGGCGGCGGCCTGGTGGCTGCGGCGCTGGCTGCTGGCGCGCTACGGGCGCAACGACATCGAGGCGGCCCCGAGCTACAGCCGCCGCGTCGGGGCGGCGCTGGCCGAGGGCTGCTGCCGGGCGCTGCTGCCGAGTCTGGCGGCGGCCGCGGTCGCGCTGACGCTGCACGTGACCGGGCTGGTCGAGGCACCGGGCCGGCCGATGCTGATCGGCTTCACGGTCGCGGTGATCTTCTACGTGCTGGTCACCGGCATCGACAGCGCCGCGCTGGCGCCTTCGGCCCCGGCCTGGCGGCTGACCGGCCTCGACGATCGCAGCGCCCGGGCCTTGTCGAGGCGGCTGAACCTGATCGCCGCGGTGTTCGCGCCGCTGCTGCTCGCGTCGCTGGCGGCCCCGGCGCTGAACCTCGCCGAGGAGGGGCGGGCGCTGGTGGTGTGCATCGGCAGCGTCATGCTCGGGCTCGCGCTGCTGACGGTCACGCGCCGCGATACCTGGCAGCGCACCGAGGGCGAGGCGCCGGCGGTCGAGGCCGCCGATGCGCTCGATCCGCTGGCCGGCCAGCGCCCGGAGGGCGAGGCGGCACCGAATCGCTCGACGCTGGCCGAGCCGTTCTGGGCGCTGATGCGCTTTGCGGTCGCGCTGATCGCGGTCGCCGCGCCGGTTGCCTCGCTGCTCGGCTACGTCAACCTCGCGCGCTACCTGCTCGAAAACCTGGTCTGGACCGCGCTCGGGCTGGCCGGCTTCGTGATCGTGCGCCGGCTGATCGGCGAAGCCGTCGACCGGCTGGTGCTGGTCGAGGGGGCGCACCGCGGGCCGCTGGCGCGAATGTTCGCGCTGAAGGCCGGCAGCTCGCAGACGCTGGCCTTCTGGCTGATGCTGCTGATCGACCTGACGCTGCTCGCGCTCGCCGGCGTGCTGCTGCTGCTGCGCTGGGGCGTGCGCTGGGCCGACATCCAGAACGGCCTGAATGCGCTGCTGTACGGCTTCAAGCTCGGCGGCATGACGCTGTCGCTGCTCGATGGCCTGCTCGCCATGGCGCTGTTCGCGGCGGTGCTCGCCGCGAGCCGCGTCAGCCAGCGCGTGCTGGAGGAGCGCGTGCTGCCGCACACCCACCTCGACGCCGGCCTGCGCAACTCGCTCAAGAGCGGCATCGGCTACGTCGGGCTCGCGATCGCGATCGCGGTGGCGGTCTCGACGCTCGGCATCGACCTGTCGAAGGCCGCGCTGCTCGCCGGCGCGCTGTCGGTCGGCATCGGTTTCGGCCTGCAGAACATCGTCAGCAACTTCGTCTCGGGGCTGATCCTGCTCGCCGAGCGGCCGATCAAGGTCGGCGACTGGGTCGTGGTCGGCACCAACGAAGGCACGGTGCGGCGCATCAACGTGCGGGCGACCGAACTCGAAACCTCGCAGCGCGCCTCGGTGATCATCCCGAACTCGATGCTGCTGTCGCAGGCGGTGCTGAACTGGACGCACAAGGACACCTTCGGCCGCGTCGAGATTCTGGTCGGCGTCGCCTACGAATCCGACCCCGAGGCCGTGCAGCGCATCCTGCTCGACTGTGCGAGCGTGCATCCGGACGTGAGCCGCTGGCCGGCACCGAGCGTGATGTTCAAGGCCTTCGGGGCGAGCTCGCTGGACTTCGAGCTGCGCGCCTTCCTGACCAACGTCGAGCTGAAGGGGCGCGTCGCCTCGGATCTGCGCTTTGCGATCTTCAAGGCCTTCCGCGAGCACGGCATCGAGATTCCGTACACGCAGACCGAGGTGCGGCTGCGCGATCTCGAACGCATCGAGACCCTGGTCGACAAGCTCGGCCCGACGCTGCGTCACGCGCAGGGCAGCCGTCCGGCGGCGGTCGTCACGACCCGGCCGGTGCCGCCGGTGCCGGCCGGCATCGAGGCTTCGGGCATCGATACCGGTCCGGCGCTGCCGGTCGACAACGGCGCGCAGGCAGCGGCGGCGGCGGCGGCGCTGTACGCGGTGTCGACGCTCGCCGAGGCCAATGATCCGCGCCGGGACGACGACGACGGCCCGGACCGCGGCAGCCGTTGAGCCGGCGTCGAGGCCGGGGGAGGTGAGGATGCAGCTCTTCGAACGCGGCAGTCCCTGGATCATCGAGCGCCCGGCGGGCACGGCGGTCAGCGTCTGCCGCTGCGGCCACACCGGCAACCCGCCGTACTGCGACGGCTCGCACGCCGATCATCCCGGCTGCAGCCCCGCGCTGCTGCGCGTCGCCGATGACGGCCAGCTGTGGCTCTGCGGCTGCGGGCGCAGCGCGAAGCTGCCGCTGTGCGACGGCTCGCACCGGCGGCCGAAGCCGGCCGGGGACGGCGGCTGAACCCCGCTGCCGTCGCGATCCGCAGCTGAGCCGGACCACGGCGTCCGGACGGAATCCTTCGTCTGCATGGACCGGCGCGACCTTCCGGCGCCGGTCCGTCGTCATGCGCAAAACGCGCAAAAAAAAGCCGGTGCGCTGTTCGCGCTCCGGCTCAAGGAGAGTATTGCGACCACCAGATACAGAGGAGAAACATCCGACAGGAGGATGTTGCAGTGCAGTATCCGGATGCCCCGGCAACCGGTCAACGTGGGAATCGTGATCATTTCTTGATTGTCGACTGAATTTTTCTTAATCCTCCAGGCCCTGCCGACCGTCGGTCGACTTTACAGATAATCGTGTGGCCGGCTTTCGTGCGTTGAGCTGTGTCTGCAAAAAAACGATATAAAACATGATGTTGATTTTATTTTCCGCATTGCGGAAAAACATTGGAACGATCCTTGTACTACCTCACCTGTCAGGGCCGACACCGCTGAATCCCTTCAGGGATGCTGATGTGGTAGCGGCCGGATCCCGTGCGGAGCCTGCCGCGTGGAGCGTCCGATGCCTCGTCCGCTTGATCCCCTCCTTGCCGGACTCTGCAGCCTCGCCATGCTGGGTCCGGTGGTCGCCGAGCCCGGTTGCGGGCTGTCCGTGGACGAACTGCACCGCATCGCCGGTGCACCCGCCCGGGAGCATTACGACCGCGTCACCGCCCTCCCGGCCGGTCTGCCGCCGCTCGCGGCCTCGGACTGGCCGGCGCCGACCTTCGTCGAGCGCCATGAGGGCCGTTGCCGTGTGCTGTACGGCGGCAACAAGGCCGGGCCGGCGGCGACGGTCGACATCGACACCCGCGGCAACATCCTCGGCATCCGCAGCTACCACGCCGCCAAATGACGATAAAGCCCGCCCCGGCGCGCCCGGTGGTGCGCCGGAGGCGAGCGCGAACACCCGCCACCGGCGGGAGGAGCGCACTCCGATGAAGCCGTTTTCTGCCGTTTTCCGCGTGCATCGACCGCAGCCCCGGGCCGTCCTGAGCGCAGCCCTGCTCGCTGCGCTGGCCCCTGCCGTGGCCGGGGCAGCGAGCCTGAGCGCCAACTACGACGCCAGCTACACGCTCGGTGGCAACGACGTGACCGCCGCGCTGATCGACAACTTCGACGCGGCGATGGCGATGTGGGAGGCCGCACTGCCGGACAGCTCGATCAACCTCAGCATCGACGTGCGCCTCGCCAACCTCGGCGGCGACGGCAACGCCGGCCTGACCACCTATCTGACCCGCAACGCCACCAGCGGACAGGTCAACTCGGCGCGCATCGATTTCAACAACAACACCAGCCTCTGGTATCTGGACGCCTCGCCGACCAACAACGACGAGTTCGACATGGTCCAGTACTTCCGCAACTACAACCCGGCCAACACCGCCGAGATCGATGCCGGGCGCGTCGGCAACGCCAATGTCGCGGCCGCGCAGGGCAACTGGGACTTCCTGTCGGTGGCCGTGCACGAGATCGGGCACGCGCTCGGCTTCGGCCAGAACGGCAGCGATCCGGCCAACTACACGCTGTTCGGCACCGAGGTCGGCGACGGCGATGTCGACATCGATGCCGGCTTCAACGTGCTGTTCGAGCAGAACCGCAATCCGATCACCGCCGTGCCGGTCACCGGCAGCCACATCGACGGCAGCGGCGCGAACAGCGACTACAACACGGCGTCGCTGGCCGATCCGGGCTTCGCGCGCGGCCAGCGCTCGCTGATCTCCGATGTCGACACGCTGGCGATCGGCTCGCTGTACGACCTGCCGGCCGACGGCGTGAAGCTGAACTTCGACTATGACCAGTCGGTGCTGCTGACCGGCCTCGGCGGTCCGGCCGGCTACGGCGAACTGACGCAGGGCCGCAACGACGACGGTTCCTCGGGCCTGCTCGACCTGCCGTTCGAGATCAACTTCTTCGGCAACGTCTACGACGCGCTGTACGTCAACAACAACGGCAACCTGACCTTCAACTCGCCGCTCGGCACCTTCACGCCGGAGTCCTTCCCGGTCGCCAACCAGCCGATGATCGCACCGTACTGGGGTGACGTGGACACGCGCTGCGCGGCCTGCGGCGAGGTCTACATTGCCGCGCCGGACGAGAACACCGTGGTCGTGACCTGGGATCAGGTCGGCTACTACAGCAATCACTCCGATCTGCTGAACACCTTCCAGGCCGTGCTGCGCAAGCGCGCCGACACCAACACGGCCGGTCAGACCGGCAACAACTTCGATGTCGAATTCCGCTACGGCTCGCTGAACTGGACCACCGGTGACGCCAGCGGCGGCACCGGCGGCTTCGGCGGCACGCCGGCGCAGGCCGGCTTCGATGCCGGCGACGGCATCAACTTCCTCGCGCTGCCGGGCTCGCTGACCGGCGGGATCACCAGCATCGAGATCTCCGGCAACACCACGCCGCTGGTGCCCGGGCTGTGGACCTTCGCGATCCGCAACGGCGCCCTGCCGGGCTCGACCCCCGACAATCCGCTGCTGCCGGTCGTCACCGATACCGGCTTCGTGTTCGACTTCAACGTCGGCGACATCAACGACCAGATCTTCATCGACCCGATCATCGCGATCGGCTACGACTACTTCGTCGATTCCGGGCCGAACTTCGCGTCCGTGCTGCTGCCGACCGGCATCGGTGACGATCTCTTCGACCTGTGGCTGTTCGATGCGCTGCTCAACGACTGGGTCGACAGCGGCGTCGACATCGCCGGCGGCACGCAGCACTTCTTCGCGCCCGGCGGCGTCAGCCGCTTCCGCATCCTCGGCATCGAGATCGCCGCGTTGCTCGATCCGGATGATCCGACGGCCTTCGTGACCGGCCTGACCTTCGCCGGAACCGGCCAGGTGTCGATGCGGCAGGTGGCGATCCGTTTCGATACCGACCAGCCAATCGGCATCCCGGAACCGGCCGGCCTCGCGCTGCTGGCGTTCGGGCTGCTCACGATGTTCGGCCGTTGCGCACACGGACGGCGCTTCGCGGCCTGAGTGCCGCGCGGGTCGGGCAAACCGCTGCCGCCGTGCTCACGCAGGCGGCGGCAGCACCTTGCCGGGGTTCAGGATGCCCTCGGGATCGAGTGCGGCCTTCACGCGCCGCATCAGTTCCAGTTCGACCGGCGACTTCCAGCGCGCCATCTCGCCGGTCTTGATGCGGCCGATGCCGTGCTCGGCCGCGAAGCTGCCGCCGAAGCCGGCGACCAGCCCGTGCAGCAGTTCCCGCAGCCGCGGCCCTGCGTCGAGAAAGGCCGCCGGCGCCATGCCCGGCGGCGGACTCAGGTTGAAGTGCAGGTTGCCGTCGCCGGCGTGGCCGAACACGTAGGGGCGCACACCGGGCAGCTCGGCCGCGAGCGCCGCGCAGGCCTGCTCGACGAAGGCCGGCAGATCGGCGACGGCAACCGCGAGATCGTGCTTGAGGCTCGGCCCCAGCAGCGGCTGCGCCTCGACGATCGCCTCGCGCAGCCGCCAGAGTGCATCGGCCTGCGCCCCGGACTGCGCGAGCACGGCATCGACGATTTCGCCGGCCTCAAGCGCAGCGGCGAGCAGCGCCTCGACTTCGGCCTGCACGCGCGGGTCACGGCCATCGAAGCCGGCGAGCAGCATCCACTGCGGCAGCGGCTCGAACGGCGTGCGACAGCCCGGCAGGTGGCGGCAGGCGGTGTCGAGCGCGAGGCGCGGCAGCAGCTCGAAGCGGCTCGGGCCGCCGTCGCCGTAGCTGCGGGCGCGTGCAAGCAGCGCCGGCACCACGGCAAGCGAGGCCGGCACCAGCAGCGCCGTCGCCTGCGCGCGCGGCAGCGGCTGCAGCTTCAGCACCGCGGCCGTGATCAGCCCGAGCGTGCCTTCCGAGCCGATGAACAGGTCGCGCAGGTCGTAGCCGGTATTGTCCTTGCGCAGCCGCCGCAGGCCGTCCCAGACCCGGCCGTCGGCGAGCACGACCTCCAGGCCCAGACACTGCTCGCGTGCCATGCCGTAGCGCAGCACGTTGAGGCCGCCGGCGTTGGTGGCGAGGTTGCCGCCGATGCGGCACGAGCCCTCGGCCCCGAGCGACAGCGCCAGCAGCCGGCCGGCGGCGCGCGCAGCGGCCTGCACGTCGGCGAGGATGCAGCCGGCCTCGACGGTGATCGTGTCGCCG
>NZ_DAOLKE010000056.1:0-15689 GCF_035331805.1 Plasticicumulans sp.
TCCAGCGCCTGCATCGCCTGATGCTGGCTCAGGAACACCTGCCCCGACAGGCGCTGCGGCAGGCCGGCGGCGGCGAGGCGGTCCATGACCGGGCCCTTGACCTCGGAAAGATGCAGGCGCAGGCCGCCGGCGCGCAGGCGGGCGTCGATGCGTTCGAGGCTTTCGAAGGCGCTGGCGTCGATGGCGTTGACGCCCGGGCACATCAGCACCACGTCGGTGAGTTCCGGCCGGCCGGCGACGAGCTGCGCGACCGTGTCCTCCAGCCACGCGGCATTGCAGAAGCGCAGGCTCTCGTCGACGCGCACGGTCAGCACCCGCTGGCTTCCGGCGACCGGGTGGCGCAGCACGTTGCGGTAGTGCTCGGTGCCGGGCACGCGGCCGACGATCGCGTAATGCGGACGGCTCGCCTGCAGCAGGAAGGCGCCGATCGACACCGCGAGACCGGCGAGCAGACCCAGCTCGACGCCGAGCAGCAGCACGCCGGCCCCGGTCGCGGCCAGGGCCGCCGCATCGGCACGCGAATAGCGCCACAGCCGCAGCAGCCCCGGCGGGTCGACGAGCTTCAGGATCGGCACGACGATGGTCGCGGCCAGCACCGCCTGCGGCAGCGCGCCGAGCAGCGGCGTGGCCCACAGCAGCGCCGGCACGAGCGCCACGGCGCTCAGCACGCCGGCCAGCGGCGAACGGGCACCGGCCGCCGCCGCGATCACGGTGCGCGACAGCCCGCCCGAAACCGGATACGCACCGCTGAAGGCCGCGGCCAGATTCGCGAGCCCGAGGCCGCGCAGTTCCTGCGCCGGATCGATGCGCTCGCGCCGCGGCGCGGCGAAGGTCTGCGCCATCGCCATCGATTCGACGAAACCGATCACCGCGATCAGCAGCGCCGGCCACGCGATCGCGCGCCAGACGGCCGGATCGGCCGGCGGCAGCGTCAGGCCGGGCAGACCGGGCGGGATGTCGCCGACCGTGCGCAGCGCGTGTTCGAGCCCGAAACCGCGCACCAGCCCGATCGCGAGCAGCACGACGAACACCGGCGCCAGCCGCGCGAGCAGCCGGGCCGTCGGGCCGGCGAGGCCGAGTCGCTGCAGCAAGGGGGCGAGCCCGCGTCCGGCGAGCACCAGCAGCGCGATCGCGCCGGCGCCGAAGGCGAGCGCGAGCGGATTCACCTGGTCGAGACGGGTCAGCAGACCCGGCAGCAGCACCGGCAGCGTCGCCCCGTCGACGGCGATGCCGAGCAGGTGTCTGGCCTGGCCAACCGCGATCAGCAGCGCCGAGGCGCTCATCAGGCCGGCGATCACCGGATGACTCAGGAAGTGCGCGAGCGCGCCGAGCCCGAGCAGTGCGAAGCCGAGCGAGAACAGCCCGACCGCGAGCGCGAGCGCGAGCGCGACCGCCTGCGGCTCGGCGCCGGTCGCGGCAACCACCGGCCCGACCGCGGCGGCCGTCATCAGCGACACGACGGCGACCGGCCCGACCGCGAGCACGCGGCTCGCGCCGCAGAGCGCGTAGGCGAGCGGTGCCAGCAGGCCGGCATACAGCCCGGTCTGCGGCGGCAGGGCGGCGAGCTGCGCGTAGGCCAGCGCCTGCGGCACCAGCAGGATCGCGACCACAAGGCCGGCGATCGCATCGGCCACCAGCCCCGCCGCGCCTTCGGCCCGGCTGACGGCGAGCCACGGCAGCCAGAATCCGGTCCGCCGCCCGGGGTTCACGGCTGCGGATCGTCGGCTGCGTCCGGGGCGCCGAGCACGTTCAGCGGAATCTTCAGGTACTGCACGCCGTCGGCTTCGGCCGGCGGCAGCGCACCGGCGCGCATGTTGACCTGCAGCGCCGGCAGCATCAGGCGCGGCAGCGGCATGCCGGCATCGCGGGCGAGGCGCCGGGCGACGAACTCGTCCTCGCCGATGCCGTCGTGGATGTCGATGTTGGCGGCGCGCTGTGCGGCGACGCTCGCGTATGCCGAGCGTTCCCGGCCCTCGGGCGGATAGTCGTGGCAGAAGTACAGGACCGTGTCCGGCGGCAGGTCGAGGATGCGGCGCACCGAGCGGTACAGCGCCCGCGCCGAGCCGCCGGGGAAGTCGCAGCGCGCGGTGCCGACATCGGGCATGAAGATCAGGTCGCCGACGAACACGGCCGTGCCGACCCGGTAGGCGACGCAGGCCGGCGTGTGGCCGGGACCGTGCAGGACCTCGATCTCCAGCGAGCCGAGCCGGAAGCGTTCACCGTCCGTGAACAGCCGGTCGAACTGCGATCCGTCGCTGCGGAAATCGGCCCCGGCGCCGTAGAGCCGCGCGAAGCGCTGCTGCACCTCGCACACGTGCTCGCCGATCGCCAGCCGCCCGCCGAGCGTGCGCCGCAGATGGTCGCCGGCCGACAGGTGATCGGCGTGCACGTGGGTTTCGAGGATCCACTCGACCGTCAGCCCGCGTTCGCGCACGCGCGCCGCGATGCGCCCGGCGCTGGCCGTGCCGGTGCGCCCCGAGCGGTAGTCGTAGTCGAGCACCGGATCGAGGATCGCGCAGCAGCCTTCGGGCGCGATCAGCAGGTGCGACCAGGTTTCGGTGAACGGCTCGAAGAAGCTTTCGACCTCGGGCACAGACATGGCGGCATCCGGCAGGGGGAGGACGTGAATATATTCAAATAATCGAATATACGCAAAGTCAGCACCGCCGGCTGCCGCGGGGCCGGCCGGCATTCTTCGCCGCAAGGGACAGCCGGCCGCGCCCGCGGGATCGGGCAGTCAGGGACTCGCCGGTGCGAGCGGCCGCGCTACGGAATGCCGATCAGCTTGTGCGTCTGCAGGCTCAGCCGCCATTGCGGGTGGCGCTGGCAGTAGTCGATGCAGGCGGCGAGCGCGCCGGCGCGCTCCGGGCCGTCGAGCGGCTGCACGAAGAAGTGCCGGAAGGCGAGTGCCGCGAAGCGCTCGGGCTGTGCCTCGATCTCCACCTGCGGGTAGACGAGCTTCAGCTCGTCGCCGGCCGTCAGCACCAGCGGCGCGCCGGCCTTGGGGCTCACGCAGATCCAGTCGAGGCCGGCCGGGGCCGGCTGCGTGCCGTTGGTCTCGACCGCGACCTCGAAGCCGCGCGCGTGCAGCGCGTCGATCAGCGGCGCGTCGAGCTGCAGCAGCGGTTCGCCGCCGGTGCAGACCACGTAGGGCCGTCCGCCCGCGCCCTGCGGCCAGCGCGCGGCGACGGCCTGCGCGAGGGCTTCGGCGTCCGCGAAGCGCCCGCCACCCTCGCCGTCGGTGCCGAGGAAGTCGGTGTCGCAGAAGCGGCAGACGGCGCGCGCGCGGTCGGCCTCGCGCCCGCTCCACAGATTGCAGCCGGCGAAGCGGCAGAACACCGCCGCGCGGCCGGTCTGCGCGCCCTCGCCCTGCAGCGTGTAGAACAGTTCCTTGACCGTGTAGGCCATCGTGCGTGCCCGCTCAGCCCGGCAGCGCCGGGGCGAGCGCGCCCCAGCAGAGCGCCACGCCGTTGCCGGGCGTCTCGTAGAGATCGATGCGATCGAGTTCCGGCAAGGCCCCGGCGGCCTCGGCGCGGATCCACGCGGCGAGCGCGGCGGTATCGCCATCGGCGAGCCCCGGCAGTGCGTCGAGCCGCTGGTGATCGAGCCGGTCATAGACCGGCGCGAACCGCGCCTTCACGTCGCCGAAGTCGACGGTCCAGCCGAGCACCTCGTCGAGCGGTGCGTCGACGTGCAGGCGGATCGCGTAGCTGTGGCCGTGCAGGCCGGCGCGGCGGTCCTCCACCGGCGCGTGCGACAGCCGGGTGGCGGCCTCGAAGCGCTGTTCCTTCCAGATGCGGAAGTGCTCGCCGTCGTACTGGCAGCCGGCGGTGACGGTCTCGAAGACCGTCACCCACGACAGCTCCGGCTGCCGCGGTTTCAGCCGCTGCCAGATCCAGCGCGCCAGCACCTCGCTGGTCGGGCAGTCGAGGCCGGGCAGATCGTTCAGGCAGGCGTGGTCGAGCTTGGCACCGAGCGGTGCCCACAGCACGGCGAGGCCGTCCTGGTCGATGCCCATGTCGGCGCTGCCGAGATCCTGGTTGGCGTGCAGCACGACCTCGAAACCGTGGCCGTGCAGCCGCCCGCACGGATGGCCGGGCGGCACCTTCGGCAGCCAGTGCGCGGCCTCGAAGCGGAAGCGCCGCCAGACGTGCGCGCGGCCGTCGGCATCGAGATCGACGCCGGCATCCGGCGTCGAGCGGATGCCGAGCGATTCCAGCCCCGGCACCCCGGCCCCGGCCAGCGCCTTGCGCAGCCAGCGCGCCAGGTTCTCGTCGGTCGGCACGGGCAGATGATCGTTCAGGTACGCGTAGTCGAGCGGTGCGACCGCCGCGCCCAGGCATTCGCGCAGCGTGCCGAGGCCGGCACCGGCAAAGCCCGCCCAGTCCGCCGGCAGTCGCGCGCGCACGCGCGCGGCATAGCTGTGGCCGTGCAGGCGGCTCGCCGGATGCGTGGCCGGCAGCGTCGGGATGCGGCAGGCGGCCTCGAACGGCGCGCTCGCGAGCGTGTAGCAGACGGCCGGGCTGCTCATGCGTGCCGGTCGGTGCCGGCGCCGCGCAGGCGCTCGATCAGCGGATCGGCGATGCCGGCCTCGGCGAAGCCCTGCGCGCGCAGCCGGCAGGCCGGGCACTCGCCGCAGGGCGGCTGCACGCCGTTGTAGCAGGTGTGGCTCCACGCCAGCGCCGGCAGCGCGCCGAGCGCCTGCGCCATATGCACGGTCTCGGCCTTGCTCTTGAACATCAGCGGCGTGTGGATCGTGATCTCCGCCTCCATGCCGAGACGGATCGCCTGCTGCAGCGCCTCGATGGTCGCGAGCCGGCAGTCCGGATAACCGGAGTAGTCGGTCTGCGCGACGCCGGTCACGAGTTCGGTGATGCCGCGCCGGTAGGCGTGTGCCGCGGCGAAGCTCAGGAAGATCAGGTTGCGCCCGGGCACGAAGGTGTTTGGCAGCCGGTTGGCTTCCAGCCCGGCGCGCACCGGGATCGCCTTCTCGGTCAGCGCGCTGCCGCCGAGGGCACCGAAGGTGTTGATCGGCAGCACGACGTGCGGCACGTCGGCGAGCGCGGCGATGCGCGCCGCGCAGTCGAGTTCGATGCGGTGGCGCTGGCCGTAGTCGAAGCTCAGCGCCTCGACCCGGCCGGCTCCGAAGCGATCGAGCGCCCAGTACAGGCAGGTGGTCGAATCCTGGCCACCGGAGAGCACGACCAGCGCGCGCGGCGCGGTATCGGGAGCGGGATCCTGGGACATCGGCGGACTCGATCGGGGGAAAGACCGGCTGGATACCCCGATTGCCGGCAGCGTTCAAGTCCGCATCGCCCGGGTGCCGGCCCGGTGGCCGCTCCCTGGCACTGTGTGCGTCCGTTCAGCCCGGCGTCCCTGCCGGATGCAGGGTGGCAGCCTCGCCCGTCACTTGCGCGCGGGGGCACTGACCTCGATCGCCACGCCCTGGCGGTAGGTCAGCTCGACCAGATCGCCCACCTTGACGCCGTCGAGCCGGCGCGGCTCGCGCACGGCGATGTCGACCTGGCGCCCGCGCGGCCCCTGCAGCGTCACCATGCTGCGATCGGCGGCGATCGCGACGATCTTCGCGACGATGTTGACCTCCTGCACCGCGACCCCGGCCGGCTTCTCGCCGGCCGGTGCGCCCTGCACGTACTCGCCGGCGCTGGCCGTCGGCGCGGCCGTGCCCTTCGGGTGGACCTGCAGCAGCACCGATTCGACGTAGCGCACCTCGACGGTGTCACCACGGCGGATCTGCGCGAAGTTACGCACTTCCGGGGAAACGGCCAGCTCGATGCGGCGGCCGTCCTGCAGCTTCAGCGTCAGCTGCCGCTGCTTCTGGTCGACGCGCTCGACGCGCGCACTGGCGCTGGTGGCGTTGATCGCCACGACTTCCGGCTGCGGCGGCTCGGGGGTGGCGGCACAGCCGGCCAGCGCCACGGCGCAGATCAGGGCACAGCCCATCGTGATCGGCCTTGCGATCTTCATCGGTTCGGAACTCCATCGGATACGGGAATGCGCGCCGGCACATGCCGGGCGTCGAGCGGGACCGCGGCCACCGCGCCGGCGGCAGATCCCGGCGGTCTGCGGACGGCGCGGGTCCGGCGCAGCAACAACGGTGCGCCGTGTGTTTCACGGCCGGCGCAGCATAGCCGACGCACTGCCTGCGTGCCGGCCCGCACCTCGTGCGCACCCACGCCGGCAGCGTCCGTGTGCATCCATCTTCGGCAGGCCCGCGCATCCCGGGTGGCGGCAATCCCCCTGCCCGCCGCCGGAGCCCGGATCATGCGCCTGCCCGTCCCTGTCCCCGTCCTGCGTCGTGGTCTTGCCCTGCTGCTGCTGGCCGCCGCTGCGCCGCCGTCCCCGGCCGCCGAAGCGGTCGAAACCTTCACCGGCATCGCCCGGCTGGCCGATGGCAGCGTGTATTACGTCGAGCGTCATCGGGTCGAATGGCGCGGAGAACGGCCGGTCACCAGCTTCACCCGCTACAGCGATGCCGCCGGCCAGTCCTTCGGCGAGATGGATTCGCGCTTTCCGGCGCCGACCCCGGCGCCATACACGCCGGCGTATCGCTTCGAGGACCGCCGGCTCGGGCGCAGCGATCAGCTGCAGATCCACGGCGACCGGGCCGAGACCCGCGCCATCGCCGGTGACGGCAGTCCGGAGAAAAGCGGCAACTATGCGCTTGCGCCGGATCTGGTCAGCGGCCAGGGCCTGCACTTCCTGCTGCGCGCGCGGCTCGCGGCCTTCGTCGACGATCCGGGCTTCGAGCTGCATGCGCGGCTGCTGATACCGCTCGATGCGGCGATCTACCCGCTGCGCGTGCGCCGGCTCGCGCTCGACGACGGGCGGCTGACGCTGCGCATCGACATCGATCACTGGCTGTACCGGCTGTTCGCGCCCCACATGGACATCGCCTACGACGTGCGCAGCCGTCGCCTGCTCTGGTACGAGGGACCGACGCACATCCTCGATGCACTGCGCGCGGTGCGCACGGTGCGCATCGACTACCGCTACGGCAGCGAGGCCGCCGCGGCCGGCGCGATCCCGGACCACCACGCCGCGGCCGGCAGCACGACCTCCATCGCGATCGGCAGGTGATCCGAATAGGTGTGGCGCAGCACCTCGACGCGTTCGACGCGGATCGACTCCGACACCAGGATGTGGTCGAGCTGGCGGTTCGGCGCCCAGCTCGGGAAGGTCGGCAGGTGCAGCGCCTCGGGCTCGGCCAGCGAGGTGCGCGCCAGCAGATGGGCAATTTCCGGGCTGCCGGCGTGACAGTTCAGGTCGCCCATGACGATGGCGTGGCGGGCATCGGCGATCAGTTCGGCCAAAAAGCCGAGCTGCTGCATGCGCCCGCGCCGGCCGAGCGCGAGGTGGATGATGAACAGGTGCAGCGCCTCGGGGCCGTCGCCGTAGCGCACGCACAGCACGCCGCGGCCCTTGATCAGGCCGGGGAGCTTGCGGTCCTCGATCGCGCTCGGGCGGTGGCGCGACAGCACGGCGTTGGCGTGATGCGAGATCATGCCGATGCGCCGGTTCGACTGGTCGTGAACGAACGGGAAGCCGCCGCGCGCGGCCAGATACGCGGCCTGATCGACGAAGCCGCTGCGCAGGCTGCCGGGGTCGACCTCCTGCAGGCCGACGATGTCGTAGCCGGCGGCGAGATCGGCGATGGCGTCGAGGTTGACCATCCGTGACGGCACCGGCAGCACGTGGCGCCAGCTGTGCGTGACGTAATCCGAATACCGGCGCGTGCTCAGGCCGGACTGGATGTTGTAGCTGAGCAGCCGCAGGCGCTGCAGTGCGGGCTCGGTGGCTCGCTCCATGACATGGCTCCCGGCGATGCCGGGCGGCGCCGCCACCGGCGCCGCGCAGCGCGACCCGCTCAGTTATGGCTCATGCGGCTCATCAACTAGCTGCCGCTCTTGCCGCTTTCCTTGCGCACGAGGAAGTTCACGACGTCCATCACCCGCGCCGGCGATCCGGCCATGGCGATGTCGGTGACGTACTTGCCGGCGACGATGACGGCCGGCACGCCGGTGACGCGGTACTGCACGACGAGCTGCTTGGACTTGCGCAGCCGCGTCTCGACATCGAACGAATGCAGCGCCTTGCGGTAGGCCTCGGCGTCGATGCCGAGGCCGCCGGCGAAGCTGACCAGCGCGTTCTCGTCGGTGATCAGCGCCAGCTTGCGGTCCTTGTGGATCGCATCGAACAGCGGCTGGTGCAGCTTGTCCTCGACATCGAGCGACAGCGCCGCGTAGTAGGCGCGGGCGCCGAGTTCCCAGTTCGGCGCGAGCGCCGCCGGCACGCGCACGAACACGGCCTCCTCGGGCCTCGCCTTCAGCCATTCCTGGATCGCCGGCTCCAGCCGGTAGCAGTGCGGGCAGCCGAACCAGAACAGCTCGACGACCTCGACCTTGCCGGGCTGTTCGGCCGTCGACGTGGCGACCGGCGTCTTCAGCACCGTGTACTCGGTGCCTTCCTTGAAGGCCGGGGCCTCGTCGGCGGAAGCGGTGGCCGGCAGCAGCGCGCAGGCGAAGGCCAGCAGCACGGCGGGGATCAGCGGAAACTTCGGCATGCGGACGATTCCTTCGGTACGGGGGGAAGACGGTTCGGCGCCGGGCGCGCTCACAGCGTGCCGTAGGAATGCAGGCCCGACAGCCACATGTTGACGCCGAGGAACGCGAACGCGGTCACGAACAGGCCGATGATCGCCCACCACGCCATCGGCGGGCCGCGCAGGCCCTTGGTCAGGCGCAGGTGCAGCCAGGCGGCGTAGTTCAGCCAGACGATCAGCGCCCAGGTTTCCTTCGGATCCCAGGACCAGTAGCCGCCCCAGGCCTCGGCCGCCCACAGCGCGCCGAGGATGGTCGCGACCGTGAACGCCGCGAAGCCGAGCGCGATCGACTTGTAGAGGATGTTGTCGACCACGGCCGGTGCCGGCAGCCGGTCGGCCATGCGCCCCTGACCGGCGACCACCCAGACCAGCAGCCCGGCCGTGACCGGCAGCAGCGCCCAGGCGCGCAGCACCTTCGCGGCCTCCTCGTGCGTGAAGGTCCAGCCGACCATCGCCGCGCCGGTGGCGACGAGCAGCGCGCCCGCCGGCCACAGCACGCGGCGCAGCGCCGGTGCGGCCTGCTGCGGCTGCGCGAGCAGATAGACGACGCCGAGCATCGCCGCCAGCGAGAAGGCGCCGTAGCCGATGAAGTTGGCCGGCACGTGGATCTTCATCCAGTAGCTCTGCAGCGCCGGCACCAGCGGCTGGATGTGCTGGGCCTCGCGATCGAAGGTGTACCAGAGCAGGAAGCCGACCGCGGCCGAGATCACCAGCAGCACGAAGGCCCCCATCGCCCGGGTGCGCGTGCGGCCCTCGTAATAGAGGTACAGCAGCGCCGTGATCACCGAGAACAGGATGAAGACTTCGTAGAGGTTGCTGACCGGGATGTGGCCGATGTCGGCGCCCATCAGGTAGGACTCGCGCCAGCGCACCATCAGCCCGGCCAGCCCCATGACGCTCGCCGTCCAGGTCAGCGCGCTGGCGGTGCGTCCGACGAAGTCGGAGCGCGACACCAGCGCCGCCGCGTAGGTGAGCGTCGCCAGCACGTACAGCGCGCTCATCCACATGAACGCCTGCTGGCTCGCGAGCAGGTACTTCAGGAAGAAGTCGGTCTGCGCGGCCCCGAGGCTGTCGCCGTAGCGGCCGATCGCGAACAGCGACAGCGCCGCGACCGCGGCCGAGTACGCGCGCGCCGGCCGCCAGTGCCAGCCCCACGCGATCAGCGCCAGCGCCGAGCCGGCGAGGATCGCGAGTTCGTAGCCGTCCATGACCGCGCCGTAGGTCCAGCCGGCCCAGCCGGCGCCGGTCAGCACCAGCGCGATCCAGATCCATTCCGCCGTGGCCGGCCGGCGCGGGGCGCTTTCCGGGCCATTGCCGAGCACGTCGAGCATGCGCTCGCGGGTCACCGCCATGATCGTCACCTCAGGCTGGAGGATTCGGGGGGAGCGTCGCGGCGCCGGTCTGCACGGCGACCGCGGCTTCGAGCCGTTCGAACTCCTGTACGAAGGCTTCCTGATGGCGGTTGCCGCTGCCGGCGAGGATCAGCCGGGTGCCGCCATCCTCGGGCGCGAGCCAGACCCAGACGCGCCGGTGCGAGGTGTAGAACATCACGAACACGCCGGCCGTCAGCAGCGCGAAGCCGAGGTAAACCACATTCTGGCCACCGGCTTTCGTGATCTGCAAGCCGGAAGCCTGCACCTGTTCGAAGCCATCGAGCTGCAGCCAGAACGGCGCCCCGTAGTTCGGGATCGCCGACAGCGCGTTCAGCGCATCGTTGAAGAACTGCTCGTCCGCGGGGCCGGGCTCGGCATCGGCGGCCAGACCCTCGCCGCGCAGCAGCTCGACGTACAGCTCGCCGAGGCTCATGCGCAGCACTTCGAGGAAGAAGCGCGTCGCCTCCTCGGCGCGTTCGGCCGGCACGCGCTGGCGGGTCTGCTCGATGACGCCGTCGATGCCCTGCTTCAGGAACAGATCGACGAGGCGCAGGCGCACCGCCGCCAGTTCGGCCGCCGACATGCCAGGCGCCGTCGTGCCGGCGCGCGCGAGCACGGCCTGCACGCGGGCGCGGTCGTGCAGCAGCGCGGTGAAGCGCAGGAAGCGCCCCGGCGTGCCCTGCGCATCGGCCGGGATGTGCAGGTAGCTGAACTCCTCGGACGGCGTGCCGCGCACGCCGGACAGGAAGAACGAGCGCCCGTCGAGGCGGAACGGCTGCATGAAGTTCTGGAACTCCAGCGCCTGACCGGCGGCGTTGCGCAGCCGGTACGTGAAGTTCGGCCCGAAGTTGCGCACCTTGCGCCCCGGCTCGCCGACCGCGTCGCTCGCGGCCTGCTGCTCGGAGGCCGGCACCGGCAGGATGTTGTAGAGCCGGAAGTCGTCGAGTTCGAGCGTCAGCGGCCCCTGCGGCGTGTCGAGCGAGAGCTTCTCGCCGATGCGGCCTTCGAGCTTCGGCGGCGCGGCACTCTGGCCGAGCAGCGGCTGCGCGGTCATGCGCATCAGCGAGCCGCCGTCGCCGAAGTCGGACTGGTAGATCGCGTAGCCGCGGTAGACCAGCGGGTGGTTGACCTTGATCGTCGAGGCGAGCGGTGTCTTCAGCCGGTCGGCATCGTGGATCAGCACGTCGCTCTCGAAGTTCTTCGGCTGGCCGGTCGGATAGAACTCGACGCGGAACTGCTTCAGCTCGATCGCAAACGGCAGCTCCTGCACGAAGAAGCCGTCGCGCAGGCGCAGGAACACGAAGTTCGCCGAGCTGTCCTCGGGCAGGCGCACGTTGCCGCGAAACGACAGGCTGTCGCCGGGCGCGAGGCGGCTCTCCGGCGGCACGTCGCGCGCGACCACGTCGCGGGTTTCGAGCTTCACCTCGCCGCGCCATTCCTTCCATTTCAGCGGCAGGTTGCCGTCGAGCAGGCCGCCGACGCAGATCACGACGATCGCCAGATGCGTGAACAGGTAGCCGAAGCGGTTGAGGCTGCCGCGCAGCGCCGCGAGCACGGTGTGGCCGTCCTCGTGCGTGCTGCTGCGCACGCGATAGCCCTGGGCGCGCAACGCGCCAGCCGCCTGCGCGGCGACCGTCGCCGGATCGGCGGCGAGCGTCCATTCGGCGTGGCTGTGGAAGGCGCGCAGCGACTTCGCCTGCACCGTCAGCCGGAAGTGGTTGATCTCGGCGAGCATGCCCGGCACGTGCCGCCACAGGCAGACGCCGGTCGACAGCACCAGGAAGCCGAGGATCGCCAGAAACCACGGTGCACCGTAGACATCGTACAGGCCGAGCTTGCGGAACACCTCGAACCAGAACGGTCCGAACTTGATCACGTAGTTCGTGTACGGCTCGTTCTGCTTCAGTACCGTGCCGATCACCGAAGCCACCGCGACCACCACCAGCAGCGTGATCGCGAGGTTCATCGAGCCGAGGAATTCGGACAGCAGCGCCGGACGGGCGGCGCGGGCGGAACGGACGGCAGTCATCGGGCGCTCGATGCGGGCGGTCCGTCACCGGACCGGGAGAAAAGCGAAAGGGTGGCGCCGGGCCACCCTTGTTGCACGTATCGCACGTAACTGCGTCGGCGGACTCCCGGCAGGCGGGAGAGCCGGGCTTACTGCAGGCCCTGCAGGTACGAGGCGATGGCCTTGATCTCGGCGTCGCTCATGCGCGCCGCAACGCCGCGCATCATCTGGCCCGGATCGTTGGCGCGGGCCATCGAGCGGAAGGCGAGCAGCTGGACCTCGGTGTACTTGGCGTGCTGGCCGGCCAGCGCCGGGAACTTCGCACCTTCGTTGCCCTTGCCGCTGACGCCGTGGCAGGCGGAGCAGGCCGAGACGCCGGTGTCGAGGTTGCCGCCGCGGAACAGCGCCTCGCCGGCCTTCACCAGCGCCGGATCCGCCTCGCCCTTGCCCGGAGTCTGGCTGGCGAAGTAGGCCGCGAGGTTCTGCATGTCCTCGTCGCTCAGCGCGGCAACCATGCCCTGCATGGTCGGGTTGACACGCGCGCCGGACTTGAACTCGGCCAGCTGCTTGTACAGGTAGCCGGCATTCTGGCCCGCGAGCTTCGGAAAGTCCGCGCTCGCGCTGTTGCCGTCAGCACCGTGGCAGGCACCGCACATCGCGGACTTCGCCTGACCGGCAGCGGCGTCGCCCGCGGCCAGGGCCAGCGGGGCCGAGCCGATGAGGGCGCTCGCAGCGGCAATCAAGAACAGCTTCTTCATGTTGAAACGACTCCTGTACGATGCGGGATTCGGTGTTCTGAAACCCGGCGGCCCGCCCCTGGAAACAGGCTTCGCGCCGGGCTCTCTCCCCTCCCCCGGCGGGCACGCAAGGGGCGAAAACAGCCGCGCTATATACCAGTTCCGGCAGGGTCATTCAATCGCAAGCCCCGTCACAGCGGTGCTTTGCCGGTCGATCGCCGCCGGCGGATTCCGGACCATGAACGAGCGTTACCGCAGTGCGCACTTCCTCAAGAGCGCCAATGAACTGCACCAGCTGCCGCCCGACGAGGGCATCGAGGTGGCGCTGGCCGGGCGTTCCAACGCCGGCAAGTCGAGCGCGCTGAACACGCTGACCGGCCAGTCGCGGCTCGCGCGCGTCAGCAAGACGCCCGGGCGCACGCAGCTGATCAACCTGTTCGAGCTCGATGCCGGGCGCCGGCTGGTCGATCTGCCCGGCTACGGCTACGCGCAGGTGCCCGAGGCCGTGAAGCGCCACTGGCAGGCGGTGCTCGCGCGCTATCTGGAGCAGCGCCAGGCGCTGGCCGGGCTGCTGCTGGTCATGGACGTGCGCCACCCGTTCAACCCGCTCGACCGGCAGATGCTCGACTGGACTTGCCACCGCGGCCTTGCGACGCACGTGCTGCTGACGAAGTCCGACAAGCTCTCGCGCGGGGCCGCAGCCTCGACGCTCGCGCAGGTGCGCCGTGAGCTCGCCGCGCAGTACCCGAACGCCGGCGCGCAGCTGTTCTCGTCGCTCGATCGCAGCGGCCTCGATGCCGCGCACGCCCGGCTCGACGCCTGGTTCGGCTTCGGCGACCCGGCCGGGAGCTGAAAGCCGGGCGCGGGCTGCGCCAGCCTCCGGCCCTCCTTCGCCCTGCCCTGCGCGGGCTGCGGCCCGGCCTCAGCCGCGCGCCTTCAGCCAGGCCTCGAAGCGCCCGGCGTCCATCGGCCGCGCCAGCAGGCCGCCCTGGTATTCCTCGCAGCCGGCGGCCTTCAGCACGTCGAGCTGGCCACGCTGTTCGACGCCCTCGGCCAGCGTGCCAAGCCCGAGTTCGCGGGCGATCGCGACGCTGGCGCGCACGATCGCGTGCGTGGCCGGCGCGCTGGCGTTCAGCGCGCGCACGAAGCGCGGCGGCAGCGTCACGCGCGCCAGCGGCAGGCGCACCAGGCAGTCGAGGTTGGCGCGGCCGATGCCGAAGCCATCGAGCGCGAGGCGCACGCCGATCGCATCGAGCCGGCGCGCCAGCGCGTCGATCTCGACCGGCTGCGCGGCCAGCAGGCGTTCGTCGATCTGCAGCTCCAGATGCTTCGGCGCCAGGGCGCTCGCGTCGAGCGCCTGCTGCACGCGCGGCGCCAGCGCCGGCAGCCGGTAGCGCTGCGCCGGCAGCGACACCGCCACCGTCGTGACCGGCAGGCCGGCCTGCAGCCAGGCTGCGCTCTGGCGGCAGGTGGCATCGAGCAGCCAGTCGAGCAGCTCCGGCACCAGTCCGAGCTCCTCGGCTGCGCCGAGGAAGGCCGCCGGGCGCAGCGTGCCGAGCTGCGGATGGCGCCAGCGCAGCAGCGCCTCCAGCCCGGTCACGGCGCCGTCGGCGAGCCGCGCGCGCGGCTGGCAGAACAGCACGAACTCGTCGCGCGCCAGCGCATGGCGCAGCTCCCCGGCCAGCCGCAGCCGCGTGCCGGCCTGCCGGTTCAGGCGCGGCGCGTAGTGGCGGTAACCGTTGCGCCCCTGCGACTTGGCCTCGTACATCGCCAGGTCGGCGTGCTTCATCAGCGTCGCCGCATCCTGACCGTCGTCCGGATACAGGCTGATGCCGATGCTCGGCGTCACCTGCAGCTCGTGGCCGCCGATGCGCATCGGCTCGCAGACGCTGGCGAGGATGCGCTCGGCCACCTGGGCCGCCGCCTGCGGGTCCTCGATGCCGTTCAGCAGCACGACGAACTCGTCGCCGCCGAGGCGCGCGACCGTGTCCTGTTCGCGCACGCAGACCGGCAGGCGCCGGGCCAGGCTGCGCAGCAGCTCGTCGCCGTAGCCGTGGCCGAGCGTGTCGTTGATGGTCTTGAAGCGGTCGAGATCGAGAAACAGCAGCGCGATGCGTGCCCCGGGCGCGGTCTGGCCGGCCAGGTGCGCGGCGATCGCGCGCTCCAGACGCTCCCCGAACAGCGCGCGGTTCGGCAGCCCGGTCAGCGCGTCGTGATGCGCGAGGTGGCGCGCGCGCGCCTCGGCCTGACGGCGCTCCTCGATCTCGACGTGCAGGTCCTGCACCGCGCGGTTCAGCGCCTGCGTGCGCGCCGCGACCCGCGCTTCGAGCTCGCGGTGCACCTCGGCGAGCGCGAGTTCGGCGGCATGGCGCTCGCTTGCATCGAGCACGATCCAGATGGTGCCGCGCCCGGGATCGGCCGGATCGAGCGCCGCGCCGCCGAGCTCGCACCAGAGCGGCGTGCCGTCGCGGCGCACCAGCATCGCCTCGGCGCGATAACCGCCGCCGGCGGCCAGCAGCGGCGCCGATTCGCGCCCAAGCGCCGCCCAGGCCGCATCGCTCGGAAACCACAGCCGGCTCGACACGCCGGTCAGGTCCTCGGGCCGGTAGCCGAGCAGGTCGGCGAAGCGACGGTTGCAGCGCACGACGCGCCGCTCGCGCAGGAACACGATGCCGGCGAGCGCGTTGTCGATCAGCGTGCGCTGCTCGTCGAGCGCCTGCGCCAGCCGCTCGGCGGCGGCGCGGCGCTCGGCGATGTCCTCGACGAAGCAGATCGTGCCGCCGGCGAGCGCGCTGGCGCTCAGCGTGCACCAGAAGTGGCTGCCGTCGGCACGGCGCAGCCGCAGCTCGGCGTGGTATTCGCCGCCGTTCGCCAGCGCCAGACCGAGTTCGTGCGCGAGCCGGCGGCGCTCGCCGGGATCGGCGAGCAGCGCGGCCGCCGGCCGGCCG
>NZ_DAOLKE010000057.1:0-15584 GCF_035331805.1 Plasticicumulans sp.
ATCGAGACGCAGCTGCGCCGGCAGCTGGTCAGGACCGGCTGACGCACCGCCCGGACCCGGGATCAGCGCCGGCGCGAGCCCGGAGTCCTCGTCACCGGGCCGGGGTCTTCAGGCGGCCGTGGCTGCGGCAGCGGCGTGTCGCCGGCGAGTTCGTCGAGGATCGGGCAGTCCGGGCGCGCGTCGCCGCAGCAGGCAGCGGCGAGGCGCGCCAGCGCGTCGCGCATCGCGCTCAGCGACGCGATGCGCGCGTCGAGTTCGGCGATGTGGCCGGCAGCGAGGCGCTTGACCTCGGCGCTGGCGCGCGAGCGGTCCTGCCACAGCGCGAGCAGCCGGGCGATGTCCGCCACCGGGAAGCCGAGATCGCGCGCGCGGCGCACGAAGCGCAGCACATGCACATCCCCGGCCGTGTAGGTGCGGTAGCCCGCCGCCGTGCGCGCGGCCGGGGCGAGCAGGCCGAGCTTCTCGTAGTGGCGGATCATGCGTTCGGAGACGCCCGAGGCGCGGGCGGCGGCACCGATGTTCATCGCGGACGGCTCCCGGCGGGCGGCGTCAGGCCGCTGCCGGACGCGCTTCGCCGAGCAGGTGGGCGAAGGCGCCGATCAGCGCCGATTCGACCTCGGCCGGCGGACTCGCGTACAGCGCGCTCCAGGCCTCGGCGCGGAAGGCTTCGTAGTGGCCGGCGTGATCGGGATGCTGCTGCAGCCAGTGCAGGCGCACGGCGTGACCGGTCAGCACGTCGATGACGATGTGGCCGGCGACGTGCAGGCCGGGGTTGGCGCTGCAGAGGTGCGCGAGCGCCGCGAGCGCCTCGATGTTGAGCTGGCGGTACTCGGGCGACTGGATCTTGTCGAGCAGGCGGTTGACGGTCAGCGCGAAGTTGGTCTCGGCCGCGGTCATGTCGGCGCGCAGCCGCGCGCTGTCGAGGCAGTTGCCGATGTCGAGGCGCTCGCCGAGCACCAGCCCCTCGCAGTGCGCGAGCACGGCCCAGACCTGCTCGTAGAAGTGCGCCGACAGCTGCGTCAGCACGCCGTGGCGCCGGCGCCAGGCCAGCCAGTCGACGACGGCCTCGGCTCCGGCGTCCTCCTGCGGGTCGGGCACGGCCAGGCCGTGCGCGGCGTCGTCGCGGCGCAGCGATTCGAGCCGCGCCAGCCGGCTGACCGGATTGTCGCCGCGCACCACGGCCTGCACGCGCCCCATGAACGCCCACGGTCCGAGCGTCTGCACGCGCCGGAAGGCCTCGGGCTGCGACAGCCGGTGCTCCCAGGCGTAATCGCCGACGACGAGCAGCACCAGCGGCCAGGCGCGGATCGTCATCGTGTCGCGGAACACCGCCGGGTCGGTCTTCAGCAGCGTCTCGACCGCGAGCACGACTTCCTGCACCAGCATGCGCCCGGCCGGATCGTCGCCGGCGTACTGGCGCAGGCAGGCGACGATCTCGCGGTTGCCGAGCGCGGTGCTGACCACCGAGCCATCGCTGTAGCCGCGCCCGAGCGCGATCTGCTTGCGGTGCGCGACGATGTTGGCGACCGCGTCCTCAAGCTTCGGATCGTGCTTGTCGAGCAGCCCGGCGCAGCGGCGCAGCAGCCCCCAGTGGCCGGCCTCGGCGGCGAGCGCGTACGCGGCCTCCAGACAGGCGCGCACGCTGCGCCCGTCCGGCAGCGGCGCGTCGATGCCGTCGCGCCGGGCGGCGATCTCCAGCAGCGCGATGACCTCGTGCAGGTTGCGCGTCGCGGCAAGGCGCACCGGCACCGCCGGCGGCGGCAGGTCTTCGAGCCGCTGCAGGTCGGCGGCGTCGAGTTCGCGGGCGGCGGCCGGGTCGATGTCGAGCAGGTTGCCGGCGCTGCGCTCCTGTTCGAGCGGCGCGAACTCGAAGTGGTAGTCGCGCAGGCGGTCGAAGCGCTTGCGCCCGGCGGTGGCGATCAGCTCCGACAACGGGCGCACGCGCACCGGCAGGCCCTCGCAGCTGCCGGCGCAGAGCGCGCGCAGGAAGTCGAGCAGCTCCCCGGCGCCGTCGGTGGCGAGCATGCGCGCGGTCAGGCGCAGCGCGAACACCGGCTGGCCGGCCTGGTCCCAGTGCCGGCGCACGTGCGCGAACTCGGCCTTGCAGCGGCTGATCAGCACGCGGTTGCTGAGGTTCAGGTAGAAGTCCTGGCGTTCGAGGAACTGCGGCAGGAACACGACCGTCTCGCCGCCGATCGTGAACACCTGGCAGGTGACCAGCGTGCCGACGCCGCGCCGCGGCCGGCCGGAGAGACCGAGCGCCGCGTTGCGCCCGACGTTGGTCATGGCCTCGACCAGCTCGCTCGCCTGACGCACGCGCACCGGCAGCACGGCCTCGGGCGTCTGCGCGCGCACGCCGGCATCGAGCAGCGCGGTCTCGACCGCCGCCGTGTCGGCGATCAGCGCCACCTGCACCGTGCATTCGCGCCGCCGGCCGATGCGGTGGCGGCGGTTCAGCGGGTCGATGTCGCCGGGATGCAGCCAGCCCTCGTCGATCAGCAGCGCCAGCCAGTACAGGCTCTGCGCCCAGTACAGCGGCACGTTGGCGTTCGGCAGCCGCGGCTGCGAGCCGGGCCGCGCCTTCTCGGCGGCGACGGATTTTTCCGGCACCAGGTACAGCTCCGGCAGCAGCGGCCCGGCGCCGCGATCGACCAGCAGCGGCGCCAGGCGCTCGCGGTATTCGTGCGCCTGACCGTCGCGCCCGCGCATCAGGCCGTCGAGCATCAGGTAGGTGAAGAACAGCGGCCATTCGGACTCGATGCGCTCGAAGCGCGCCAGCTCGCCGCTCTCGTAGTGCAGGCGCGTGTGGTCCTCCAGCACGGTCTGGTGCCCGTCGCGCAGGAAGCGCTTGCAGCCGTAGCGGCCCTGCAGCTTGGCGACGACCTCGTGGCGGGTGCGCTCGACCAGCTCGGCGTCCTCGACCGCCCAGGCCGGAAAGCCGATGACGCTCAGCAGCGCCGCATCGACCTCCTTCGAGCGCGACTCGCGCGGCAGCGTGGCTTCGAGCAGGTTGCGCATGCGCGCGATGTCGTCGGAGGACACGTGGATCACCGAGGCCGGACCGCCCTCGGCGCCGAACAGGTCGAAGCCGCGCAGCGCCTCCAGCGCGGCCTTGGCCATGCCGACCGAGCTGGCGTTGATCTCCGGGTCGCCGGTGTTGATCTTGTCGCCGCGCTCCCAGATGCCGTAGTCCGGCGTGCGGTAGGCGCGTGCGATGTAGTGCGCGAGCGCCTGCACGAAGTCGACCTCGTCGAGCGAATACACGACGCGCAGGCCCGAGGCGATCATCTGCACCAGCATCAGCAGGAACACCGAGGTCGCGTCGATCTGCAGATGGCCCCAGCCGTCATCGGCGACCACCGGCTCGCCGGTGCGGCTGCCGTACTTCGCGTGCAGCGCGTCGATCGGCGCCAGCGTGTGCTTGAAGCGCTCGACCTTGTGCGCCTGCTTCATCATCGCGGTCAGCAGGCCGCGCATCGTCTTCACCGCGCCCTGCTCGAAGCGGTAGGCGCGCGGATCGCCGCCGCGGTGGCGGCGCAGCGCCAGGCCGCAGCCCCACACGCACAGGATCGAATAGACGTTGTCGCGCACCCAGGCGTCGGTGTAGTCGCCGTGCACGGTGACGGCGGTGCTCGCCGGCAGCAGGCCGGTGACCGGGTCCTGGCGCGCGAGCATCACGGTTTCGATCTGCGCGCAGAGTTCGCCGAGGCGGACGGCGTCGGGGGTGCGGGCGCTGGGATTCAAGCGTGGACTCCGGGGTCGGCGACGGGAACGCGGGCCGGCGGCCGCTGGTCGTTCAGCATGCCGGGGGGCGCGCACGAGGCCAAGCCTGCCTGCAGGCATTGACGGCCGTCATCGCGCCCGCGCCCGCGCTCTGCGAAATGCATTTTGTCATATGCAATCGCATCCCGGATGCGACCTGTCAGACTGCGTTTGCGCAGCGCACCACGCCCTTTCCATGCCCCGGCCCCTTCCCCGCCGCAGAGGATTTGCCCGATGAGTGTTGCGCCGTCCCCGGACATCGTGCAGGCCATCGTCACCGGCCTGTGGCCCGATCCGTACCCGAAGGCCGATCCGTTCGCGGTGCTCGGCATGCACGTCGAGGCCGGGGCCGGAGTCGTGGTCCGCAGCTTCCAGCCCGACGCGGAATCGGTCGAGGTGCTCGATGCCGCGAGCGGCCGGCGCGTCGCGACGCTCGAACGCATCGACGCCGCCGGCCTGTTCGCAGGCTCCGTGGCGCGCCGGAAGAACCCCTTCGCGTACCGGCTGCGCGTGCGCTACGCCGGCACCGTCGTCGAACTCGACGACCCCTACCGCCACGCCAGCAGCCTCGGCGAACTCGACCTGCACCTGCTCGGCGAGGGCCGGCACTGGCGGGCGTTCGAGGCGCTCGGCGCGCACTGCCTGAGGCTCGCCGGCAGCGACGGCGTGCGCTTCGCGGTCTGGGCACCGAATGCGCGGCGCGTGTCGGTGGTCGGCGACTTCAACCGCTGGGACGGCCGCCGGCACCCGATGCGCTTCCACCCGGGCAGCGGCTGCTGGGAGCTGTTCATCCCCGGCCTCGCCGAAGGAGTGCTGTACAAGTACGAGCTGCTCGGCCCGGACGGCACGCCGCTGCCGCTGAAGGCCGATCCCTGCGGCTACGCCGCCGAACTGCGGCCCGATACCGCCTCGCGCGTCGCCCGCCTCGATCACCACGCCTGGAACGATGGCGACTGGATGGCGACGCGGGCCGCGCGCATCGCCCGCGACGCGCCGGTCAGCATCTACGAGCTGCACCTGGGCTCGTGGCGGCGCAGTCCCGACGACCCGGACCGGCCGCTCGGCTACCGCGAGCTCGCCGATGCGCTGGCGCCCTACCTGAATGATCTCGGCTTCACGCACGTCGAGCTGCTGCCCGTCACCGAGCATCCGTTCGACGGCTCCTGGGGCTACCAGCCGCTCGGCCTGTACGCGCCGACCTGCCGCCACGGCAGCCCGGCGGACTTCCAGTATTTCGTCGACCGCCTGCATCAGGCCGGCATCGGCGTGCTGCTCGACTGGGTGCCGGCGCACTTCCCGGCCGATGCGCACGGCCTCGCGCGCTTCGACGGCACGGCGCTCTACGAGCACGAGGACCCGCGCCTGGGCTTTCATCCGGACTGGAACACGCTGATCTACAACCTCGGCCGTCACGAGGTCGCGAACTTCCTGATCGCCAACGCGCTGTTCTGGCTGCAGCGCTACCACCTCGACGGCCTGCGCGTCGATGCCGTCGCCTCGATGCTGTATCTCGACTACTCGCGCCGCGACGGCGAGTGGCTGCCGAACGCGCTCGGCGGGCGCGAGAACCTCGAAGCCGTCGGCTTCCTGCAGCGCCTGAACACCGAGCTGTACGCGCGCCACGCCGATGCCGCGACCGTCGCCGAGGAATCGACCGCGTGGCCCGGCGTCTCGCAGCCGGTGCACGCCGGCGGCCTCGGCTTCGGCTACAAGTGGAACATGGGCTGGATGCACGACACGCTGGCCTACCTCGGACGCGATCCCGTGCATCGCAGCCACCACCACCACGAGATGACCTTCGGCCTCGTCTACGCCTTCAGCGAGAACTTCGTGCTGCCGCTGTCGCACGACGAGGTCGTGCACGGCAAGGGCTCGCTGATCGCGCGCATGCCCGGCGATGCCTGGCAGCAGTTCGCGAACCTGCGCGCCTATTTCGGCTTCATGTGGGCGCATCCGGGCAAGAAGCTGCTGTTCATGGGCGGCGAGTTCGCGCAGGGCCGCGAATGGAGCCACGAGCGCAGCCTCGACTGGCACCTGCTCGACATCCACTGGCACGCCGGCGTGCAGCGCCTCGTGCGCGAGCTGAACCGGCTGTACCGCGCGCTGCCGGCGCTGCACGCGCACGACCACGACCCGGACGGCTTCGCGTGGCTGAGCGCCGACAACGCCGCGCAGTCGGTCTACGTCTGGCTCCGGCGCGCGCCGGCGCAGCCGCCGCTGCTGGTCGTCGCGAACTTCACGCCGCAGACGCACTTCGGCTGGCGCGTCGGCGTGCCGCTCGGCGGCGGCTGGCGCGAGGTGCTGAACAGCGATGCGCCCGAATACGCCGGCAGCGGCCAGTGCAACCCCGGCCGCCTCGAAACCGAAGCCGTGCCGATGCACGGCGAGGCGCAGTCGCTGGTGATCACGGTGCCGCCGCTCGCCTGCGCGTGGTTCGTGCCGGAGGCCGGCTGAGCATGGCGGCGCGTGCGCAGCCCGTGCCGGAAGCCGGCCGGCCGTGGCCGCTTGGCGCCACCGTCACCGCCGGCGGCGTGAACTTCGCGCTGTACTCGGGCGTCGCCGAGGCCGTGGAACTCTGCCTGTTCGATGCGCACGGCGAGCACGAAACCGCACGCTGGCGCCTCGCCGGCCCGGGCGACGGCATCTGGCACGGCTTCGTGCCGAAGCTCGGCATCGGCGCGCGCTACGGCTACCGCGTTTACGGCCCCTATCGCCCGGACGCCGGCTTGCGCTGCAACGCGCACAAGCTGCTGCTCGATCCGTACGCGCGCGCCTTCGACCGGCCGCTGATCCTGCGCGACGAGCACTGCGGCTACATCGCCGAAAGCGGCGATGACCGCAGCTTCGACCTGCGCGACAGCGCGCCGTGGCTGCCGAAGTGCATCGTCACCGATCCGGCGGAGGATGCCGCCGGCTGCACCGCCCGCCCGCACACCGCCTGGGCCGACACGCTGCTGTACGAGACCCACGTGCGCGGCTTCACGATCCGCCATCCGGGCATTCCCGAAGCCGCACGCGGGCGCTTCGAGGGCATGGCGCAGCCGGCCATCGTCGACTGGCTGAAGGCGCTCGGCGTCAGCGCCGTCGAGCTGCTGCCGGTGCACGCGTTCACGCACGAGCGCGCGCTGCTGCGGCGCAATCTCCGCAATTACTGGGGCTACAACAGCTTCGGCTTCTTCGCCCCGCACGCCGATTACGGCACGGCGGCATCGCTGCGCGCGCTGGTGCGCCGCCTGCACGAGGCCGGCATCGAGGTGATCCTCGATGTCGTCTACAACCACACCGCCGAAAGCGACGAATGCGGGCCGACGATCTGCTGGCGCGGCCTCGACAACGCCGCCTATTACCGGCTGCACGCCGGGCAGCCGCGGCTCTACGTCAATCACACCGGCTGCGGCAACACGCTCGATGCCTCCAGCCCGCCGGTGATCCGCCTGATCGCCGACAGCCTGCGCCACTGGGCGACGAGCTACGGCGTCGACGGCTTCCGCTTCGACCTGGCGACGGTGCTCGGGCGCGAGACCCGTCCCGGCGGCGATGAGTTCGCGCCCGGAGCCGGCCTGCTCGACGTGCTCGCGCAGGACCCGCTGCTGTCGCGCCTCAAGCACATCGCCGAGCCCTGGGACATCGGCCCGGGCGGCTACCGGCTCGGAGGCTTCCCGCCCGGCTGGCACGAATGGAACGACCGCTGCCGCGACACGCTGCGCCGCTTCTGGCGCGCCGATGCCGGCGTGCTGCCGGAACTCGCCGCGCGCCTGCACGGTTCGGCCGAGGCCTTCGGCCGGCGCGGCCCGCAGGCCGGCATCAACTTCGTCACCAGCCACGACGGCTTCACGCTCGCCGATCTGACCTGCTACCGCGAGCGCCACAACCACGCCAACGGCGAGGACAACCGCGACGGCCACGGCGACAACCATTCCGACAACCACGGCGTCGAGGGCGACACCGCGGATGGCGCCCTCCTCGCCGCCCGCCGGCGCACGCGCCTGAACCTGCTCGCGAGCCTGCTGCTCGCGCAGGGCGTGCCGATGCTGCTCGCCGGCGACGAGTTCGGCCAGAGCCAGGCCGGCAACAACAACGGCTACTGCCAGGACAACGCCCTCTGCTGGCTGGACTGGAGCCGCCTCGAAACCGAAGCCGGCTTCACGGCCGCCGTGCGCCGGCTGACGGCGCTGCGGCGCGAATTCGCCGTGCTGCGCAGCCGCTGCTGGCTGCACGGCGTGCATGGCGAGGATGCGCGCCCCGCTCCGGATGAACTGCGCTGGCTCGGGCCGCACGGCGGCGACATGAGCATTCCGGCCTGGGAAGACCCGCACGGCCGCTGCCTCGGTCTCTGGCTGCACGGCACCGACGGCCGCGAGCTGATCGTGCTGCTCAACGCCGGCCCGGCCATGGATTTCCGGCTGCCGGCGAACGCCGGCGACGGCTGGCAGGTCGCATTCGACAGCAGTGCCTTCGAGGCGGCGCCGGGGCCGGCCGCCGTCGTGCATGCCCTGCCGGCGCGCTCGCTGCGCGTGCTGAGCCGCGTGCCGGCGGGCACCGCACCTGCCTCCAGCGATTCCCCGCCGGTACCGGGCCGTGCCCGCAAGCCCGGCTGACCGTCATCCGCTTCCACGCAATCGAGGGCCCGTCATGGAAAACCAGACTGCCACCCCGCGCTACGTCAGCCGGCTCACGCGCGAAACCATGGCGCTCGTGCTCGCCGGCGGCCGCGGGACACGCCTGTACGAGCTGACACAATGGCGCGCCAAGCCGGCCGTGTACTTCGGCGGCAAGTTCCGGATCATCGACTTCCCGCTGTCGAACTGCGTGAACTCCGGCATCCAGCGCATCGGCGTGCTGACCCAGTACAAGGCGCATTCGCTGATCCGCCACCTGATCGCCGGCTGGGGCAGCGTGCTGTCGCGCGAGCTCGGCGGCGGCATCGAGATCCTGCCGGCCTCGCAGCGCACCTCGGACGACTGGTACGCCGGCACCGCCGATGCGATCTACCAGAACCTCGACATCCTGCGCGTGCGCGATCCGAGCTACATCCTCGTGCTCTCGGGCGATCACATCTACAAGATGGACTACGGCCCGATGATCGCCGCGCACGTCGAATCCGGCGCGGCGATGACCGTCTCGTGCATCGAGATTCCGCTGGCGGAGGCATCGAGCTTCGGCATCATCAGCGTCGATGCCGCGAGCCGCGTCACCGCCTTCAACGAGAAGCCGCAACAGGCCGACCCGATGCCGGGACGCACCGATGTCGCGCTCGGCTCGATGGGCAACTACGTGTTCAACACCGAGTTCCTGTTCGAGAAGCTGATCGAGGACGCCAAGGACCCGAACTCCTCGCACGACTTCGGCAAGGACGTGATCCCGGCGATCATCCGCGACCACCACGTGCACGCCTACCTGTTCCGCGACCCGGCCACCGGCCGCCTCGGCTACTGGCGCGATGTCGGCACCGTCGATGCGTTCTGGGAGGCGAACATCGAGCTTGCCGCGATCCAGCCGGAGCTGAACCTCTACGACCATCACTGGCCGATCCTGACCTACCAGTCGCAGCTGCCGCCGGCGAAGTTCGTGTTCGAGGAGCCCGGGCGTACCGGCAGCGCGCCGAACTCGCTGGTCTCGGGCGGCTGCCTGATCTCCGGGGCCACCGTGCGCCATTCGGTGCTGTTCTCGAACGTGCGCGTCATGGATCACGCGCTGGTCGAGGACGCGGTGATCCTGCCCGATGTCGTGATCTCGCCGGGCGCGCGCATCCGCCGCGCCGTCATCGACCGCGGCTGCACGATTCCGGAAGGCATGGTGATCGGCGAGGACCTGACGCAGGACGCGAAACAGTTCCGCGTCACGCAGCGCGGCATCGTGCTGGTGACCAAGGAGATGCTCGGTCAGGGCCGGGTGCCCTGAGCGGCCTGCGGCTCCTGCGCCGCGCGGGCCGCGTCGATCGCCTGGCGAAGCTGCGCGACCAGCCCCGGACTCGCCTGCGCCGCCCAGGCCTCGACGACCGGCGCGACCGCGGCGCGCAGGCGTTCGAGCTCGGCGGTCGATGGCGTGTTGACGAGCATGCCCTGCGCCTGCAGCTGCGCGAGCGCCTGCCCGGCCTCGGCGCGGCTGTCGCGCCGCTCGAAGTCGCGCGCCGCCACCGCCGCCTCGCGCAGCAGCGCCCGTTCGTCCCCGGACAGCTTGTCCCACCACAGGCGGCTGACCAGCAGGATCCACGGGCTGTACACGTGCCGGGTCAGGCTCAGGTACTTCTGCACCTCGTAGAAGCGCGAGGAGCGGATGGTGTTGACCGGGTTCTCCTGCCCGTCGACGGCGCGCGTCTCAAGCGCCGTGAACAGCTCCGAGAACGGCAGCGGCACGGGGTTGGCGCCGGTGCGGCCGAAGAAGTCGAGGTAGACGGGGTTCTGCATCACCCGCAGCTTCAGGCCGTGCAGGTCTTCGAGGCGCTCGATCGGCCGGCGGGTGTTGGTGACGCTGCGAAAGCCGTTCTCCCAGTACACGAGCCCGATCAGCCCCTGCGCCGGCAGCGTGTCGAGCAGGCGCGTGCCGAACGGCCCGTCGAGCACGGCATCGGCGATGCGCTCGTCGTCGAACAGGAAGGGCAGGTCGAAGACGCCGAAGTCGCGCACGATGCCGACCAGCGTCGCGGTCGAGCCGACCATCATCTCCTGTGCGCCGCCGATCAGCGCGTTCTGCATCTGGATGTCGGTGCCGAGGCTCGCGCCACCGAAGGTCCGCACCCGCAGCCGGCCGCCGGACAGCCGGCCGACTTCCTCAGCGAAGAAGCGGGCCGCACGGCCCTGGTTGCTGTCCTCGGCCAGACCGTAGCCGAAGCGGATCAGCCGCGGCTTCACGTCGGCCGCGGCCGTGAACGGCAGGACCGGCATGGCTGCGAGCCAGGCGATCGCCAGCAGTCGCGCAATCCGGGGAATGTTCATGTGCTGCGCCTCTCGTCTCCAGCGGGATGGCCGGCGATGCATGCCGCCGGCTCTGTCGGGAGGACGAATCAGGCCACAGAGCCGATGTCGCGAGTGTTACGGCTTGTCCAGCCGTGCGCGTTCAGCGCAGCCACTGCAGCGGTGCCGTGATCAGCCCCGGAAACAGCACGAACAGCCCGAGCAGCGCGCAGTAGGCGCCGACGTAGGGCAGCACGCCGCGCACGGTCTGCAGCATCGGCACGCCGCCGACACCGCCGACGACGTTCAGCACCGTGCCGACCGGCGGCGTGATCAGGCCGATCGAGCCGACCAGCACGAACATCACGCCGAAGTACACCGGGTCGATGCCGGCGCTGCGCGCCAGCGGCAGCAGCACCGGCGCGAGGATCAGGATGCTCGGCGTCAGGTCCATGACCATGCCGACCAGCAGCAGCAGCCCGACGATCACCGCCATCAGCAGCCGCGGATGCGCGAGCAGCGGCGCCAGCGGCCCGGCGAGCTGCCCGGGCAGTTCGGCGAGCGTGATCATGTACGAGGACACGGTCGCCGCCGCGCACAGGAACATCACGACGCCGGTCGTGCGGGCGCTGCGCACGAAGGCCGAGTACAGCGCCCCCCGGTCGAGCTCGCGGTACAGCACGCAGCCGGCCACGAGCGCGTACACCGCCGCGACCACCGCCGCTTCGGTCGGCGTGAACCAGCCGCCGCGCAGGCCGCCGAGGATCAGCACCGGCAGCAGCAGCGCCCAGCCGGCCTCCAGCAGCGCCCGGCGCCGCTCGCGCGCCGGCGCCGGCGGCTGCGGAATACACCCGAAGCCGGCGAGCCGCCGGCGCCAGACCAGCACCAGCACCACGCCCATCAGCAGCCCCGGCACGATGCCGGCGAGGAACAGGCTGCTGATCGAGGTGCTGGTGCTGACGCCGTACAGGATGAACGGCAGGCTCGGCGGAATGATCGGCGCGATGATGCCGCCGGCCGCGATCAGCCCGGCCGAGCCGGCGAGCGGATAACCGTGCGCGCGCATCATCGGCAGCAGCAGCGTCGTGAGCGCCGCGGTATCGGCGATCGCCGAGCCCGACAGGCTCGCGAGCAGCATGGCGGTGGCGATCACGACGTAGCCGAGGCCGCCGCGCACGTGGCCGACGCCGGCGATCGCCAGCGCGACGATGCGCCGCGACAGGCCCCCGGCATTCATCAGCTCGCCGGCGAGGATGAAGAACGGCACGGCCATCAGCGGATAGCTGTCGACGCCGGCAATCAGGTTCTGCGCGACGAGCTGCGCATCGAAGACTTCGAGCTGCAGCATCAGCGCGGCACCGCCGAGGATCAGCGCGAACGCGATCGGCATGCCGAGGGCCAGCGCGCCGAACAGCACGGCAAGGAACAGCAGCAGCGTCATTGCCCGGTCCCGGTGCGTCCGTGTGCGTCGCTGTCGCTGTCGCTGTCGCTGTCGCTGTCATCGGCTACCGCCGGCTGACCCGGCACGCAGGCGCGCGGATCGTGCGCGAGGATCCACCACAGATTGCGCGCGACCAGCCCGGCCATCGCCAGCGCCGACACCAGCCCGGCCCCGGCGACCAGCAGCTGCGGAAAGCCGAGCACGGTCGAGTACGTGCGCAGGCCGATCACCGACTGCTGCCAGCTGCCTTCGGCGAACAGCGCCAGCGCCCAGAGCATCAGCGCATGGCTGATCACCGCACAGAGCCGCCGCAGCGGCCCCGGCAGCCGCGCCTGCAGCAGGTCGAGGCCGAGGTGGCGCTGCTCGCGCAGCGCGACGATCGCGCCGAGGAACACGAGCCACACGAACAGCAGCCGTGCCAGTTCCTCGGCGGCCGCGAAGCCGGTGCTGAACACGTGGCGTGCGACGACGTTGCCGAACACCAGCGCCACCATCAGCGCCAGCGCCACGACCATCAGCGCCTCGGTGGCGCCACCGGGGCGCTGGCTGCACAGGGTTTTCATGAGTCGGGAAGAATCCGTCCGGCAGGGCCGTCGCATCAGGCCTGCGCCGAGAGCCGGTCGACGATCCCGGCGACGATCTGCGCGGGCGTGGCGGTGATGTCGCAGACGATCGCCCGCTCGTCCGGCAGGGGTTCCTCCAGATCGGCGAGCTGGCTGTCGAGCAGCGTGACCGGCATGAAGTGCCCGTGCCGGTGCGCGAGGCGCTCGGCGAGCTGCTCGCGGCTGCCGCGCAGGTACACGAACTGCAGGCCGTAGCCTTCGCAGCCGCGGCGCAGGCGTTCCCGGTAGCACTGCTTCAGCGCCGAGCAGCTGAGCACGGCCCCGCTGCCGGCGAGTGCCGCGGCCCCGAGCTGGCCGGCGAGCTGGTCGAGCCACTCGACCCGCTCGGCATCGGTCAGCGGCACGCCGGCGGACATGCGCGCGATGTTGGCGCAGGTATGGAAGGCATCGCCTTCGATATGGGGCAGACCGAGGGCTGCGGCCAGACGTCCGGCGATCAGGCTCTTGCCGGCGCCACAGACGCCCATGATCACGATGTTGGTCGCCATGCCGGTCACGCCACCTTCAGAAAGGCAAAAAAAACGGACCGCCCCGCTGGGGGAAACGGGCGGTCCGCAGGCGCCGTCGGGGGGAGGGGGAACGGATATCACGACGCTTGCCGCTATGTTAGCGCTATCATCCCGTGGCCGGTCAAGGCCCGGATGGTTGCGGACTGCAAAATGCTTCGCAGGGCCACGGGGCCGCCCTGCCGGCTTCCGTCCCGTGCACGCCGGCGTTTCCCGGAGACACCCCATGCCCCCCCGCAAGCCCCATAGCCGCGCCAGCGGCCGCGTCACCCTCGCCGATGTCGCCGCCCGCGCCGGGGTCAGCGCCATTTCGGTCTCGCGCACGCTGCAGTCCCCGGCGCAGGTGTCGGCGGCGCTGCGTGCCCGCATCCAGGCGGCGATCGCCGAACTCGGCTACGTGCCGGATCACGCCGCCCGCTCGCTGGCCTCGGCGCGCTCCGGCACCGTCGTCGTGCTCGTGCCCTCGCTCGGCAACGCGGTGTTCGTCGAGACGCTGACCGCCATCCAGGCCGTGCTGCAGCCCCGCGGCTGGCAGATGCTGATCGGCAACACCCGCTATTCACCGGCCGAGGAGGAGGCCCTGCTGCTCGCCTGGCTCGGTCACCGGCCCGACGGCATCCTGCTCAGCGGACTCGATCAGACCGGACGGACCCGGGCGCTGCTGGCCGGCAGCGGCGCGCCCGTCGTGCACATGATGGAAATCGATGCCACCGGCGCCTGCTGCAGCGTCGGCAGCGGGCAGGAGGCCGCCGGCGCAGCGATGGCCGGGCATCTGCTGGCGCGCGGCTACCGGCGCATCGCCTTCATCGCCGTGCAGCTCGACCCGCGCACCCGGCAGCGGCGCGAGGGCTGGCGGCAGGTCATGCGGGATGCCGGCTGCTACGAGCCGGCGCGCGACCTCGAATCGCCGCAGCCCTCCAGCGTCGGCCTCGGCGTGGAAATGCTGGAGCGGCTGCTCGCGCAGGCGCCGGACAGCGATGCGGTGTTCTGCTGCAACGACGATCTCGCGCACGGCGTGCTGTTCGAATGCCAGCGCCGCGGCATCGACGTGCCCGGCCGGCTGGCCGTGGCCGGCTTCAACGACCTGCCGGCCTCGGCGTGGACGCATCCGCGCCTGACCACGATCGCCATCCCGCGCACCGGGATCGGCCAGGAAGCGGCGCGGCTGCTGACCGAACTGATGGCCGGGCGCACGCCGGCGCAGCGGACGATCGATCTCGGCTTCGAGCTGAAGGCCCGCGACAGCACCTGAAGCGCCGCACCCGCTGCCGGGGCACGCGCTGCCTCAGCCGGCCGCGGCCGGCAGGTCGATGATCCGGCCCGGCTCGAAGCCCGTCTGCGCGGCCGGCTCGTCCGGATAGCCGCGCGGATTCGAGACGATGCGCGTGCCACCGATGCGGAAGTCCGTCGCCCGGTGGCAGTGCCCGTGCACCCACAGCGCGATGCGCCCGTCGAACAGCGCACTCAGGTCCGACGCAAAGCCCGTCGATACCGGATCGCCGGCGTAGAAGGGCTCGATGCAGTCCGGGTGCGGCGCGTGGTGCGTGAGCACGACGGTCGGGCCGGGAAACGGCCGGGCGAGTTCGGCGGCGAGCCAGTCGCGGTCGCGCCGGTGCCAGGCCAGCGTGTCGGCCGGCTCCAGCCGGCGGCCGGCCTGACGGATCGCGCCGCGGAAATCCTGCATGACCACCGCGCAGGCGGCCATGCCGGCCCCGGCATCGCCGTACAGCGCGAAGTCGGTCCAGAGCGTCGTGCCGAGGATGCGCAGGCCGTCGAGCAGCAGGCTGCGCCGCTCCAGCCAGTGCAGCACGCCCGCGTCGCTCAGCGCCTGCAGCCGGGCCTGCACCGCGCCGGTGTCGGCCGGGCCCGCGTAGTACTCGTGGTTGCCGGCGACCGCGATCAGCGGCACGCCCCTGCAGCGCGGCGCCAGCTCCGCCAGCCCTTCGGGGCCGTTGGCGACATCGCCGGCGCAGAGCACGGCATCGACGCCTTCGAGCGGCAGCGGCGGCCAGGGACTGGCCTCGCAGCCGCGGTGGCGCGCGGCGGCGCGGTGCGCATCGACGTGCAGGTCGCTGAGGATCAGCAGGCGCATGGAGGCTTCAGGCCGTCACGCGCGCGATCACCGAGGCGAACGCCGCATCGGCCTGCGCTTCGAGCGGGTGATGGCCTTCGCGCACGCACCAGCGGCCGCCGACCATCACGTCGCGCACGAAGCGGCTGTCGCCGCCGAAGATCCAGCGCTCGGTGATCGCATCGCCGTGGGCGCCGGCGAGCAGCGGCTGCGCGCCGTCGAGCACGACCCAGTCGGCGCGCCGGCCCGGCGCCAGGACGCGTTCGTCCCAGGGCAGGCCGAGGAATT
>NZ_DAOLKE010000058.1:0-15477 GCF_035331805.1 Plasticicumulans sp.
CGAGGGCCGGCAGCTCGATGAGGCAGAGCGCCCCGAGCACCTCGGCCCCGAGCTGTCCGGCCAGCGCGTGCACGGCGGCGAGCGTGCCGCCGGTGGCGAGCACGTCATCGACCAGCAGCACGCGGCTGCCGGCGACGAAGGCATCGCGGTGCACTTCGAGCGCATCCGTGCCGTATTCGAGCGCGTAATCGGCACGGGCGGTGGCGCGCGGCAGCTTGCCGGGCTTGCGCACCGGCACGAAGCCGGCGCCGAGCGCGAGCGCAAGCGGCGCGCCGAACAGGAAACCGCGCGCCTCGGGGCAGAGCAGATACTGCGGACTCCAGCCGGCGGCGCGCACGGCGGCGGCGAGGCCGTCGATCGCGGCGCGAAACGCACCGGCATCGGCGAGCAGCGGCGTCACGTCGCGGAACACGATGCCGGGCTGCGGGTGATCGGGCACGGCGAGCACGCGGGCGGCAAGCAGTTCGGTCATCCCCGGGTCTCCGGCAGCGGTCTTCGGCCAGTGTAGGCAGCCCGTCGCGCGCGGGCGGCTGGTAATCGGCCCGCGCCACCGCCATATCGGCCCGGTCGCCGGCGGCACCGGCGGCCGTCGTTCCCCGCCGGTCCGCACCGGTCGTCACGGCAGTCCAGCAGGAGGTCTCCATGAAATTCCGCGTCGTCAAGTCCGAAGCCGAGTGGCGGGCGCAGCTGTCGCCCGAGCAGTTCGCCGTCTGCCGCCAGAAGGCGACCGAGCGGCCGTTCACCGGTCGCTACAACGAGCATTCGGCCGCCGGCACCTACCGCTGCGTCTGCTGCGGCCAGCCGCTGTTCGCGAGCCGCAGCAAGTTCAACGCCGGCTGCGGCTGGCCGAGCTTCTCGCTGCCGCTCGACGAGGCGGCGATCGCCGAGGAGACCGACCGCAGCCACGGCATGGTGCGCACCGAGGTCATGTGCTCGAACTGCGGCGCGCACCTCGGCCATGTGTTCGACGACGGTCCCGGACCGGACGGATTGCGGTATTGCATCAATTCGGTGTCGCTGGATTTCGAGGCTGCCGGAAAAGGCTGATGCTGCGCGCACGGCAGGCGCTGGCGCCTGCCGTGCGCCACCGGGCCGGGACCGGTGGTGCGTCCCCGTCACCGCCGCCGGAGCCCACGCATGCAGCGCAGCGAATTCCGTCATTTCATCGAACTGCCGGTGCACTGGGGCGATCAGGACGCCCTCGGCCACGTCAACAACGTGCAGTTCTTCCGCTATCTCGAAAGTGCCCGGGTCGCCTACGTCGAAACCGTGTTCGGACTGCCGGTGCGCGCCGATGGCGAGGGCGTGATCCTCGCCGACCTGCAGTGCGCGTTCCGCAGCCAGCTCGAATACCCGGTCACGGTCGAGGTCGGCACCCGCATCGCCCGGCTCGGGCGCAGCAGCTTCGACGTGCATGCGGCGATCTGGCGCCAGGGGGCGGAGGCCCCGGCCGCCACGTCGCGCGGCGTCATCGTCTGGTTCGATTTCCGCGCGCAGAAACCGGCGCCGCTGCCGGATTCCCTGCGCGAGCGCGTGCGCGCCTGGGAAACCCTGAGACCGCAGGAATAGAGGCTGGCCGGCACCGGCCGGCAGTCTCTGCCGGTGCCGCTTCCGGCACTCTTTGGAAGCATCGACCATGCCGGTGATCGGCAGGCGGAATGATTTGCGTCATCCGCCCGTTTGAACCGCTCGTGCTGCGCCGCGATACGTCGCGGTACACTGTGCGGCGGCGACGGGGAGGCAGTTCGCCAAGCTGCCGTCCGGCCTGCGTTTGCTGCACCTTGCAGACCACGCTGCTGCACTGCCGGGCAAAGTTGACAAGCTTTGACCCGGCCCGCAGTATCGCCCCGCGCTCGTCAAACAGGCGCCCTGTCCGGAAATTTCCGGCGCTGCAAGTGCCGGAGGGGGAGAACGAGCATTCCGGACCGGTCCCAAATCATGACTACGCGGAAATCGGCGGATCGCCCGATCCGTGAAAGTCAGCAAGAGCTCCTATCGGAGGTTGAAAATGGAAGACGTCGTAATCGTTGCCGCCGCCCGTACCGCGATCGGTTCGTTCATGGGCACGCTGTCCACCACGCCGGCGGCGGTCCTCGGTGCCAAGGTCGTGCAGGCGCTGCTCGCCCGCACCGGCCTGCAGCCGAACCAGATCGACGAAGTCATTCTCGGTCACGTGCTGACGGCCGGCTGCGGTGAGAACCCCGCGCGTCAGGTCGCCGTCAACTCGGGCCTGCCGGTCGAGGTCCCGGCCTTCACGATCAACAAGCTGTGCGGTTCCGGCCTGAAGGCCGTGCATCTCGGTTACCAGTCGATCGTCGACGGCGACAACCAGATCGTCATCGTCGGCGGCCAGGAGAACATGAGCCTGGCGCCGCACGTGCTGGCGAACTCGCGCACCGGTGCGCGCATGGGCGACTGGAAGCTGCAGGACACCCTGCTGCTCGACGGTCTGGTCTGCGCGTTCAACAACTACCACATGGGCATCACCGCCGAGAACATCGCCGAGAAGTACGGCATCTCGCGCGAGGAGCAGGATGCCTTCGCCTATGCCTCGCAGCAGAAGGCGATCGCCGCGATCGACAGCGGCCGGTTCAAGGATCAGATCGTCGGCATCCAGATCCCGCAGAAGAAGGGTGAGCCGCTGGTGTTCGACACCGACGAGTTCCCGAACCGCAAGTCCACGCCCGAAGTGCTCGCCAAGCTGAAGCCGGCGTTCAAGAAGGACGGCACGATCACCGCCGGCAACGCCTCGGGCGTCAACGACGGCGCCGCGGCGCTGGTGCTGATGACCGCGAGCAAGGCGGCCGAGCTGGGCCTGAAGCCGCTGGCGCGCATCGCCGGCTACGCGAAGTCGGGTGTCGATCACAAGATCATGGGCACCGGCCCGATCCCGGCCGTGCGCAAGCTGATGCAGAAGACCGGCTGGACGCTCGACCAGCTCGACCTGATCGAGGCCAACGAGGCCTTCGCCGCGCAGGCGATCTCGGTCAACCGTGACCTGGGCTGGGATCTGTCCAAGGTCAACGTCAACGGCGGCGCGATCGCCATCGGCCACCCGATCGGCTGCTCCGGCGCCCGCATCCTGACCGACCTCGTCCACGAGATGGGTCGCCGTGACGCCAAGAAGGGCGTCGCGACGCTCTGCATCGGCGGCGGCATGGGTGTGGCGCTCGCGATCGAGCGCGATTGATCCCGGTCGGGGCGGCGTGTCGCGAGGCACGCCGCCCCGGACGTTTCGCGGTCCCGACGGCGGGACTGCACGGCGGCATGACGGCAGGCGACTGCCCGGGAGGAAATGCCGGACCCAACCGGACTGCGGCGTCAGACCGTGGTCCTCATTCCCACTGCGGTCCCCTGCAGGACCCGGCGCAAGGGCGAGCGGATGGCCCTGGCGTCCCCCAACCGGTCGGAACCGATGAGCGAAGCGCGCATCATCAAGAAGTATCCGAATCGCCGGCTCTACGACACGGCGATCAGCAGCTACATCACCCTCGAAGACGTCAAGCGGCTCGTGCTGGAACGGGCGGACTTCCGCGTCGTCGATGCCCGCTCCAGCGATGACATCACGCGCGGCATCCTGCTGCAGATCATCAGCGAGCAGGAGGAGCAGGGAAACCCGATCTTCACGACCGAGGTGCTCGCACACATCATCCGTTTCTACGGCGACACGCTGCAGGGGATGATGGGCAGCTACCTCGAAAAGAGCCTGCAGGCTTTCGTCGACCAGCAGCATCTGGTGCGCGAGCAGCTGCGCAACCTGATGGGCGCCAACCCGCTGCAGGTGATCTCGGACCTCGCCGAGCACAATCTGTCGATCTGGCAGAAGATGAACGAACGCCTGTACAAGCAGGGCGTCGAGCTGCCGCGGGCACTGCAGCCGGGGCGTGCACAGGAAACGGAAACCGCGCGCACCGACAAGCCGGACGGCAAGAAGTAGGCAGGCAGGGATTCCGGAGTTCCGGTCTGTTTCGGACTGTCAGGGCCGCCTTCGGGCGGCTTTTGCATGTCTGGAGCCCGTTGACTTCTCATCAGGGAAAACCCTATATTGCACTGCAACAAATGTTGCGACGCACCATCAAGAGGTAGCCGTCATGTATGCGCTGAACGCCGAGGATCTGGAGCGAATGGGCATGGCCAGTCTCGGTCTGGCCATCAGCTCGCAGCGGGCGGCGCTGCGCGCAGGCGAGGAGCTGTCGGGCATCGGCATCGCGGCCAGCGGCGCCTACCTGATGATCTGGCTCGGCTTCGTCGGGCGCCTGCTCGAAGCCCGCAGCCCCGACACGGTCAGCGAATGCGTGCAGCGCCTGAACGAGGACTGGCAGCGCCGCGTGCGCCACGACATGCGCCTGTGGATGGCGACGCTGCTGGAGACCAGCGACCGCTTGGGCTCGCTGGCCGCCGCCCAGCCGGTGAACCCGATCGTGCCGCTGCGCCGCCGCGCGGCCGGCTGAAACCGCAGCCCTCCGGGACGGACCCTTCCGCTCCCTCCCGCCGCGGCCTCGCGACGCACCGTACTGCCCTGGCGCATGCGGTGCGTCGTCGTTTGCGGAGGCCGGCCCTTGATGCGGCAGTCCGCGCGTTCCGGCGAGATCAGCCATCGGCCAGCAGGATCTCGACTCGCTCCTTGCCCTTGCCGACGTTGCGCCGCTTCAGTGCCAGGACGCCGACCTCGCCGGTGCGGCGCAGGTGCGTGCCGCCGCAGGCTACGCGTGCGATCCCCTCGACTTCCCAGTAGCGCCGCTCGTTCGCGGCATCGCTGAAGGCGCTGATGATCGGCCGGTCGGCTTCGATCAGCGCGCTGACCTGCCTGTGGAGGTCCGGCAGCAGCGGCGTCAGCGGCTGCGGCCACGCGAAGTCGATGCGTGCCTTGTCCGCGCCGATGTGCGCGCCGATCCGGTCGATGCCCGGGCAGCGCGCGCAGACGAGTTCCAGCACCAGTTCGGCCGCGAAGTGCAGCCGCATCAGCCGGTAGCGCCGCGGCCAGTCGATCTCGACCGTGACCGGCATGCCGCCCTGCAGGCCATGTCCGGCCGGCAGCGTGTAGGCGATGTCGTGCCCCTGCCTGCGGGCTTCGAGCACCGGCAGGCCGCCGATGCAGCCGTGGTCGCTCTCCTGTCCGCCCGAGAACGCATAGAAGATGGTTTCGGCGAGCCTCACGGTTTCGCCGTCGACGCTCGCGACCACGGTATCGAGCGCGCTGCGGTACGGGTCGTCCCAGAACAGCTTGCGGGTCATGGCGGTGGTCTCTCAGGCGGGAAATTCCAGATGCAGGCGGCTGCAGAACGCCCGTGGCTCGCCGCTCAGCGGATCGGTGAAGCGCAGCTCGCGCGCCAGCAGCGCCAGCGGCCGGGCCGGATCATCGCGCGCACCGGCCTGCAGCTGCGGGTAGAGCGGATCGTTCAGGACCGGCGCGCCGAGCGCGGCCATGTGCACGCGCAGCTGGTGCTTGCGGCCGGTGAGCGGCTGCAGCCGGTAGCGGCCCAGGGCATCACGTCGCTCGATCAGCCCGATGCGCGTCTCGGTGTTCGGCGGACCGGCGACCTCGCACATCCGGAAAAACGGCTCGCCGGCGACCAGGCGGCTGCGGCGCACAGCGGGCACTTCCGGCAAGGCCGGGGCCAGCGCCTCGTAGGTCTTGGTGATGCGCCGTTCGGGAAACAGCGCCGCATAGGCCGCGCGCGTGGCCGGATCGACCGAGAACAGCACCAGCCCGGCGGTCAGCCGGTCGAGCCGGTGCAGCGGCGTCAGCCCCGGCAGCCCGAGCCGCACGCGCAGGCGCACCAGCAGCGTCTCGCGCAGCCACGGCCCGCCGGGCACGACCGGCAGGAAGTGCGGCTTGTCGACGACCAGCAGGTGCGCATCCCGGTGCAGCACGGTCTCGACGTACGGCAGCGCTGCTTCCGGCCCCGGCTCGCGGTAGTACCAGATGCGCAGCCCCGGGCGGTAGGTGCTGGTCGTCGTCAGGGTTTCGCCGTCCTCGCTGACGACCTCGCCGCGCGCCAGCCGTGCTGTCCAGGGCACGTAGCTGTCATCGGGAAAGCGTTCCTGCAGGAAGCCGAGCAGCTCCTTCCAGTCGCCGGCCGGCAGGCGCAGCGAGCAGGGATCGACGCCATCGCGCGCAGGCAGCGGTGGCCGCGACGCGGCGGATGAGCGGGTTTTCATGGATGCCAGCGTTCACGGGAGCGGGCAGCGGCATCCGGGGAGCCGGGGGCCGGCCACCGGTACCGACGATCCGGACGGCCGGGGCGGGGCGCAGGATTCAGACGACCTGACGCCACGCGAGTCTTTCCCCCGCCCGCAGCGGCACCAGCGTCTCGCCTTCCGGATACGGGTAGCCCGCCGGCACCTCCACGGCTGTCTTCTCCAGCGTCACCGTCCCGGCATTGACCGGCAGCCCGTAGAACGCCGGTCCGAAGCGGCTCGCGAACGCATCGAGCCGATCGAGCGCGCCGGCGGACTCGAAGGCTTCCGCATAGAGTTCCAGCGCGAACGGCGCCGTATAGCAGCCGGCGCAGCCGCAGGCGGCTTCCTTGGTGTGGCGGGCGTGCGGGGCGCTGTCGGTGCCGAGGAAGAACTTCGGGTTGCCGGAGGTCGCGGCGGCGAGCAGGGCCTGGCGGTGGGTTTCGCGCTTGAGCACCGGCAGGCAGTAGTAATGCGGACGGATGCCGCCCTGGAAAATGGCGTTGCGGTTGTAGAGCAGGTGGTGCGCGGTGAGGGTCGCGGCCAGGTGCGGACCGGCGCCGGCGACGAAGTCGACGGCCTCGCGGGTCGTGATGTGTTCCATGACCACCTTCAGGCCCGGGAAGTCCCGCAGCAGCGGCGCCAGCACGCGGTCGATGAACACCGCCTCGCGATCGAACAGGTCGATGTCGGCATCGGTGACCTCGCCGTGCACGAGCAGCAGCAGGCCGTGCTTTTCCATCTCGGCGAGCACCGGGTGGATCAGCCGGATGTCGGTGACGCCGGCATCGGAATTCGTCGTCGCGCCGGCCGGATACAGCTTGCAGGCGACGATGCAACCCGAGGCGCGCGCCCTGGCGATCTCGGCCGGATCGAGGCGATCGGTCAGGTACAGCGTCATCAGCGGCTCGAAATCGAGTCCGGCCGGCACCGCGGCGAGGATGCGCTCGCGGTAGGCGAGCGCCTGTCCGGTCGTCGTCACCGGCGGCTTCAGGTTCGGCATGATGATCGCCCGCGCGAACTGGCGTGCCGTGTGCGGCACGACGGTCGCGAGTGCGGCGCCGTCGCGCACGTGCAGATGCCAGTCATCGGGGCGGGTCAGGGTCAGGCGCATCGGCAGCACTCCGGCGGGGAACGGAACGATCAGCAGCAGGGCAGTATAACGAGCACTCAAGGCACGGGCGCCGACGCCCGGCCGGCGGACGGGGGGACGAACATGACACCAGCGAAAGAGGAATGTGCCGGCATCGTCATCTGCGCGGCCTATGCCGATGGCCGCCGCATCGGCGACATCAAGCTCGACGACATCCCGCAGATGCTGCGCCGCGACGGTGCCTTCGTCTGGCTCGGCCTCTACGAGCCGGACGAAGCCCTGATGCAGCGCGTGCAGCAGTGCTTCGACCTGCATGATCTGGCGGTCGAGGATGCGCACAAGGCCCACCAGCGTCCGAAGATGGAGGCGTACGGGGATTCGCTGTTCATCGTGCTGCGCACCGCGCGCTGGGATGACTCGGCCGAGACTGCCGCCTATGGCGAGACGCACGTGTTCCTCGGCCACAACTATCTGGTCTCGGTGCGCCACGGGGCCTCGCAGACCTACCGGCCGGCGCGGCTGGCGAGCGAACGCCAGCCGCAGCTGCTCGCCCACGGACCGAGCTTCGCGCTGTACGCACTGATGGATTTCGTCGTCGACAACTACTTCCCGGTGCTCTCGGCCTACGAGGACCGGCTCGACGAGCTGGAAGCCGACATCTTCTCGGGCGGGGCGGACCGCGACTCGACCGAGGAGATCTACCGCCTCAAGCGCGAACTCGTGACCTTGCGGCGCGCGTCGCTGCCGCTGGTCGATGTCTGTTCGGACCTGATGTCGCTGCGCGTGGCGCTGGTGCCGGACTCGATCCGCCCGTACTTCCGCGACGTGCTCGATCACCTCAAGCGCATCAACGACACGCTCGACACGATGCGCGAAATGCTCGCGACCGTGCTGCAGGTGAGCCTCGCGCTCGCCTCGGTGCGCCAGAACGAGGTCACGAAGGCGCTGGCCGGCTGGGCGGCGATCCTGGCGGTGCCGACCGTGGTGTTCGGCCTGTACGGCATGAACTTCGACAAGATGCCGGAGCTGCACTGGCACTACGGCTATCCGGCGATCGTCGTGGCGACCTTTCTGGTGTGCGTGTGGCTGTACCTGCGGCTCAAGCGCACCGGCTGGCTGTGAAGCGGGCTTGCCGGCTGCCTTGACCGGCCGTGACCGGCGCGTAAGCTGGCGCGTTTCCACGGCCGGCATCGCGACTGGCGTGCAGGGCCGACCGTTCCATCCGTATCCGCCGCCGACGCGCGCTGGGGAAGTTCATGTCCGAAATCAACAAGGTCGTGCTGGCCTATTCCGGCGGTCTCGACACTTCGGTGATCCTGAAGTGGCTGCAGGAGACCTATCAGTGCGAGGTGGTGACCTTCACCGCCGACATCGGTCAGGGCGAGGAGCTCGAACCGGCACGCGCCAAGGCGCTGGCGATGGGCGTGCAGCAGATCTACATCGACGATCTGCGCGAGGAGTTCGTGCGCGACTTCGTGTTCCCGATGTTCCGCGCCAACACCCTCTATGAAGGCGAGTACCTGCTCGGCACCTCGATCGCCCGGCCGCTGATCGCCAAGCGCCTGATCGAGATCGCCAACGAGACCGGCGCCGATGCGATCTCGCACGGCGCGACCGGCAAGGGCAACGACCAGGTGCGCTTCGAGCTCGGCGCCTACGCGCTGAAGCCCGGCGTCAAGGTCATCGCGCCGTGGCGCGAATGGGACCTGACCTCGCGCGAGACCCTGCTCGACTACGCCGAAAAGCACGGCATCCCGGTCGATCGCTACGGCAAGAAGTCGCCGTACTCGATGGACGCCAACCTGCTGCACATCTCCTACGAAGGCCAGGTGCTCGAAAACCCCTGGGCCGAGGCCGAGGAGGACATGTGGCGCTGGACGGTCGCGCCCGAGGCCGCGCCGGACAAGGCCACCTATCTCGAACTCACCTTCCGCGCCGGTGACGTGACCGCGATCGACGGCGTCGAGATGAGCCCGGCGACCGTGCTCGCGACGCTGAACCGCATCGGCGGCGACAACGGCATCGGCCGGCTGGATCTGGTCGAGAACCGCTACGTCGGCATGAAGTCGCGCGGCTGCTACGAAACCCCCGGCGGCACGATCCTGCTGAAGGCGCACCGTGCGATCGAGTCGCTGTGCCTCGATCGCGAGGTCGCGCACCTGAAGGACGAACTGATGCCGCGCTACGCGAGCATCATCTACAACGGCTACTGGTGGTCGCCGGAGCGGCGGATGCTGCAGGCGATGATCGATGCCTCACAGGCCCCGGTGAACGGCGTCGTGCGCCTGAAGCTCTACAAGGGCAACGTCATGGTCGCCGGTCGCAAGTCGGACGATTCGCTGTTCGACCCGACCATCGCGACCTTCGAGGACGACGGCGGCGCCTACAACCAGAAGGACGCCGAGGGCTTCATCAAGCTCAACGCCCTGCGCATGCGCATCGCTGCCAACAAGGGCCGCTGAGTCGCGCCCGGCGGCTTTCGGGTCATACTCGCCGGCAGAATCTCCTGCCTGCGCCGAGGAATCCCCCGATGGCCGCCGTCTTCGACCCCGATGTACCGCGACCGGACTGGGCGTCAACACCGGCCTGCTGCGCCAGGTCCGCGAGTTCGGCGTCCCGCTCGACGATAGCTGCGAACGCGCACTGGCCGAGGCCGTGCGCGCGGCGCGCATGCGGGCGTGGCAGGAAGAGAACCGTCCGTGGATCGAGGCATACAACGCCTGGATTGCCGAGCATGGCTGTTTCGGCGAGGAATACCGGAGCTTCTGAGTCACGGCGATGGCGCAGTTCGATGTCTGCCGCAATCCGAATGCCGGCACGGCCACGCGGGTGCCGTACCTCCTCGACGTGCAGCACGATCTGATCGCCGTCTTCGAGTCGCGCGTCATCGTTGGTCGATGCGGTGCTCTTGCGCGAGAAGCTCGTGCAGCGGCGGCTGCCGGTCTTCACGATCATCGATCGACGACTGGTGCGGATGCCGCAATCGATCACCGGCCGGCCGGCGCGCACGCCCGGTCCCGCCGTCGCCGCGCTGGCTGGCCAGCGCGCGGAACTGCTCGCCGCACTCGACCTGCTGTTCACCGGCATCTGAATCCGGTCCTTCCCCTGACCGGCGTACCCCCGAGGGCATCTGCCATGCGCTACCTGCACACGATGATCCGCACCGGCGATCTCGACCGCTCGATCGCCTTCTACCGTGACGTGCTCGGCTTCCGGCTGGTGTCGCGCAGCGATTACCCGGACGGCGAATTCACGCTCGCCTTCCTCCAGGCACCGGGCGATAGCGGCAACGACGGCCCGATGCTGGAACTGACCTACAACTGGGGCGTGTCGTCCTACGACCTTGGCAAGGGCTACGGCCACGTCGCGTTCAAGGTCGAGTCGATGGACGCCTTCGCTGAAAAGCTGCGTGCCCGCGGCCACGACTTCAGCTGGGGGCCGGGCAAGGCCCCGAACGGCCGCACCGCGATCGCCTTCATCGTCGATCCGGACGGCTACCAGATCGAGCTGATCGAGCGCGCCGACGCTTGACGGCCGTCGCCGCCGGTGGCCGGCTGCTGCTGGCGCCGATGGAGGGGCTCGCCGATGCGCTGCTGCGCGCCGCGCTGACTTCGGTCGGCGGCATCGACGGCTGCGTGACCGAGTTCGTGCGCGTCACCGACACGCTGCTGCCGCGCGCGGTGTGGTTGCGGCGCGTGCCGGAACTCGCGCACGGCGGGCGCACGCTCGCGGGCGTGCCGGTGGTCGTGCAGCTGCTCGGCTCCGATCCGCAGTGCCTCGCCGACAACGCCGCGCGCGTCGCCGGGCTCGGCGCGCCGGGCGTGGATCTGAACTTCGGCTGCCCGGCCCCGACCGTGAACCGTCACCGCGGCGGCGCGGCGCTGCTCGATGAGCCGGAACTGCTCGCGCGCATCGTCGCTGCCTGCCGCGCGGCGCTGCCGCCGGCGGTGCCGCTGACCGCCAAGATGCGCCTCGGCATCCGCGATGCCGCGCGCGCCCTCGACTGCGCACGGGCGCTCGCCGACGGCGGGGCGGCCGAAATCACCGTGCATGCCCGCACGAAGCTCGACGGCTACCGGCCGCCGGCACACTGGGACTGGATCGCCCGCATCCGCGAGGCGGTCGCCGTCAACGTCATCGCCAACGGCGAGGTCTGGAGCCCGGCCGATGCCGCCCGGTGCCTCGCCGTTTCCGGCTGCCGCGACCTGATGCTCGGGCGCGGGCTGGTGACGCGCCCGGGGCTGGCGCTGAACATCCGCAGCCAGCGCGCCGGCCACGAACCGCTGCCGCTGCCCTGGCCGCGGCTGCTGGCGCTGCTCGATACCTTCTATGCCGGCGTGCGTGCGCAGCTGCTGCCGCGGCACGCGCCGGGGCGGCTGAAGCAGTGGCTGTCCTATCTGCGCAACGCCTATCCGGAAGCACAGGCGCTGTTTGCGCGCGTGCGCACCGAAACCGATGCCGCAAGACTTGGCGAGGCGCTGGCCGCCGCGCATGCCCATCCCGTACCGCTCCCGCCCTGAGGCGCGTGCCGGCGGCATTCGCTACAGTCGCGCCGGATGTTTTTCCCGGACCACCCACAGGCAGGCTGCCCGATGACCGACGTGCTGCTGAGCGCGCTGTACCGCTACCCCGTGAAGTCCTGCCGCGGCGCGCGCCTCGATGCCGCGATGCTCGATCGCTACGGCATCGCCGGCGACCGGCACTGGATGCTGGTCGAGGCCGCGAGCGGCCGCTTCGTCACGCAGCGCCAGCACGCGCGCATGGCGCTGATCGACACGCAGTGGCATGGCGACACGCTCGGCCTGTCGGTGGCCGGTGCCGGTGGCGTCGAGGTCACCAGCGGCATCGGCGAGCCGCGCACGGTCGAGGTCTGGGGCGAGGTCGTGCAGGCGCTCGATGCCGGCGACGAGGCCGCGGCCTGGCTGTCGGAGTACCTCGGGCTCGCCGTGCGCCTGGTCGAATGCGGCCCCGCGCACCGGCGGCCGGTCGATCCGGCCTACGATCGCATCGGCGCCGAGACCGGCTTTTCCGATGGCTTCCCGCTGCTGCTGATCTCGGAGGCTTCGCTGGCCGACCTCAACAGCCGCATGGAGCGCCCGGTCGAGATGATCCGCTTCCGGCCGAATCTGGTGGTCAGCGGCTGCGCGCCCTTCGCCGAGGATGGCTGGAAGCGGCTGCGCATCGGCGGCATCGAGCTGCACGTGGTCAAGCCGTGCTCGCGCTGCCCGATTCCGACCATCGATCCGGCAACGGCCGCGCGCGGGCGCGAACCGATGGCAACGCTGCTGAAGTACCGCCGCGAAGGGCAGAAGACCTACTTCGGCCAGAACCTCATCCATGCCGGTCCGGGGGAATTGCAGGCCGGCATGCGCGTGGAGGTGCTGGAATAGCCATGCGCGCCCGCTGCTGCTGCCGCTGGCCGTTGCAGCGGCCAGCGGGCGGTGCCGGAACAGCACGCGGGCACCCGCCGGAAGCCGGAAAAGAAAAAGCCCCTTTCGGGGCCGTTTTCTCGGGAGAGACACTCATCATCATGATCATGATGGAGTGGTGCCCAGGAGAGGACTCGAACCTCCACAGGTCTCCCTACTAGTACCTGAAACTAGCGCGTCTACCAGTTCCGCCACCTGGGCATCTTGCTGCAGCGCGTGGTGCCGAAGAGAGGACTCGAACCTCCACGGGTCGCCCCACTAGTACCTGAAACTAGCGCGTCTACCAGTTCCGCCACTTCGGCAAGGCTGCTGCATTTCACGCCACGATCCCGGTCCGCAGGGGAGGGGGTCGCGAAGTGGGGCGCACTATACGCACGGCCCCGGGGGCTGTCAAACGCCCTCCGCACGTTTTGTGCATGCTCCGGACGGGGCGGTGTTATCGTGTCATTCCTTCATTTTTCGCGAGGTTTCCGCATTCCCGATGACTGCCCGTTCCCGACGTCCCTGGCACCGGCTCGACCCGTTCTTCGCGCGCGAGCAGGAAAAATACGGCCGCGCCGTACCGAGCCGCGAATTCATCCTGCAGACGCTCGAAGCCGCGCCCGAGCCGCTGACGCTCGAACGGCTGTGCGCCGACTGGGGCATCCACGCCCAGGACGAAACCGAACCGCTGCTGCGCCGCCTGCAGGCGATGACGCGCGACGGCCAGATCGTCTGCAACCGCCGCGGGGGCTACGGGCCGGTCGCGAAGATGGATCTGGTGCGCGGGCGCATCATCGGTCACCCCGAGGGCTTCGGCTTCCTGGTGCCGGACGAGGGCGGCGAGGATCTGTTCGTGCCGCCGCACGAGATGCGCCAGCTGCTGCACGGCGACCGCGTGCTGATGTGCGTGACCGGCATCGACCGCCGCGGCCGGCGCGAGGGCTCGGTGGTCGAGGTCCTCGAACGCGGCACGACGCGGCTGGTCGGGCGCTACGTCGAGGACAACGGCATCGGTTTCGTGCTGCCCGACAACCGCCGGCTCGGCGCGCACGACTTCCTGGTGCCGCCGGCCGAGAAGGGCGGTGCGCGCCCCGGGCAGATCGTCGTCGCCGAGCTGATCCAGCAGCCCTCGAAGCAGGCGATGCCGATCGCGCGCGTGCGCGAGGTGCTCGGCGATCACATGGCGCCGGGCATGGAAGTGCAGATCGCCATCGTCAATCACGGCATTCCGCACGAGTTCCCGCCCGAGGTCGTCGCCGAGGCCGAAGCCTTCGGCCCGAGCGTGCCCGCATCGGCGCTCGAAGGCCGGCTCGACCTGCGCGAGCAGCCGTTCGTGACCATCGACGGTCTCACCGCCCGCGACTTCGACGACGCCGTCTACTGCGAGAAGAAGCGCGGCGGCGGCTTCCGGCTGTTCGTCGCCATTGCCGACGTTGCGCATTACGTGCGCCCCGGCACGCCGCTCGATGCCGAGGCGCAGGCGCGCGGCACCTCGGTGTACTTCCCGGACCGCTGCATCCCGATGCTGCCCGAGGCGCTGTCGAACGGGCTCTGCTCGCTGAACCCGCACGTCGAGCGGCTGGTGATGGTCTGCGAGCTGAACATCGGCGCCGACGGCGAGTTCGGCCGCGCGCGCTTTCACGAAGGCGTGATCCGCTCGCACGCACGGCTGACCTACGACGCGGTGGCCGCGATGCTGGTCGATCGCGACGAGGCCTTGCGCGCGGAGTTCGTCGCCCTCGTGCCGCATCTCGAACGTCTGTACGCGCTGTACGGCGTGCTGCGCGCGGCGCGCGAGCGCCGCGGGGCGATCGACTTCGAAACCCAGGAAACCGAGATCGAATACGGGCCGGAGCGCAAGATCGAGCGCATCGTGCCCTCGCAGCGCAACGATGCGCACAAGCTGATCGAGGAATGCATGATCGCGGCCAATGTCGCGACCGCGCAGCACCTCGAAGCGAAGAAGATCCCGGCGCTGTTCCGCATCCACGAAGGTCCGCGGCTCGCGAAGCTCGAAAAGCTGCGCGGCTTCCTGAAGGGGCTCGGGCTGTATCTCGGCGGCGGCGACACGCCGGGCTCCGAGGATTACGCCCGGCTGTTCGAGGCCATCCAGAACCGGCCGGACTTCGCGCTGATCCAGACCGTCATGCTGCGCTCGCTGGCGCAGGCCGTGTACAGCCCCGACAACGCCGGTCACTTCGGCCTCGCGCTCGCGGCCTATGCGCACTTCACGTCGCCGATCCGCCGCTATCCGGACCTGCTCGTGCATCGCGCGCTGAAGCACCTGATCCACCACGGCGGCAAGGCCCGGGGCTACGGCTACTCGCACGAGAAGATGACCGAACTCGGCGAGCACTGCTCGATGACCGAGCGGCGCGCCGACGACGCGACCCGCGATGCCGTCGAATGGCTGAAGTGCGAATACATGCGCGACAAGGTCGGCGAGACCTTCGACGGCACGGTGTCGGCGGTCACGGCCTTCGGGCTGTTCGTGCTGCTGAAGGAGGTCTTCGTCGAGGGGCTCGTGCACATCTCCAACCTGCCCGGCGACTATTACCACTTCGATCCGCTGGCCCACCGGCTGGAGGGCGAGCGCTTCGGACGCTGCTACCGGCTCGGCGATGCGCTGCGCGTGCAGGTCGCGCGCGTCGATCTTGACGAGCGCAAGATCGATTTCATGCCGGCCGATGTCGCCGGCGTCGGCATCGGCCTGCCGCCGACGCCGCGCAAGCCGGCGGGGCGCCCGTCGCGTGCCGCCCGGGATGACGGCGGCAAGCCGCCGGCGCGCGGGGG
>NZ_DAOLKE010000059.1:0-15170 GCF_035331805.1 Plasticicumulans sp.
GGCGCTGCCGCGGCCCCGCCGGACGCCATGCGCGCGGCGGGGCCGCGGCAGCGCCGGGCTGGCGACGGCTGCCGGTGTTCATGCGCCGTTCACCCCGGCATCGAGGTTGCCGGCAAGCGCGGCCATCTCGTCGAGCGACAGCGTCTGCGTCGGGTCGAGGATCACCACGAAGCGCTCATCGAGCTTGCCCATGCCGAGGATGAAGTCCGGGCGCATGCGCGCGCCGAAGCTCGGCGGCGGCTCGATCTCGGGGATGTCGATGACGGCGCTGACCGCATCGACGAGCAGACCGAGTTCGCGGCGCTCGCCGTCGGACTCGGGCAGCTCGACGATGACGATGCAGCTGCGCCGGCCGATCGTGCTCGGCGCACGGCCGAGGCGCGCGCTGAGGTCGATGACCGGCACGACGCTGCCGCGCAGGTTGATGACGCCGCGCACGAAGGCCGGCAGCATCGGCACCGCGGTCACGCGCCCGTACTCGATGATCTCGCGCACGTGCAGGATGCCGAGGGCCAGCGTCTCGCCGCCGGCGGCGAAGGTCAGGAACTGCCGGGATTCGGCACTCGCCGCCGGCACGGCGGCGGAGCGGGGAGCGGTCAGGGCCTTGCTCATGGACGCAGGTCTCCGGCTCTCAGAAGCGCACGAAGTCGCCGTCGTGGTCATGGCTTGCGCCCTGCACCAGCGCACCGGCCGCCTGCCGGGCGCGGGCGATCGGGCCGGCCGTGCTGCGGGCCGCGACCGGAAGGCCGGTGCCGGCGCTGCCGCCGACGAGCTGCTGCAGCTGGCCGGACTGCGTGTTCAGCTCCTCGGCCGCGGCGGCGAGTTCCTCGGAGGCCGAGGCGTTCTGCTGCGTGACCTGGTTCATCTGCGCCAGCGCACTGTTGATCTGGCCGGCACCGGTCGACTGCTCCGACGAGGCCGCGGCGATCTCCTGCACCAGATCGGCGGTGCGGCGGATCGCCGGCTGGATCTCGTCGAGCAGGCGCCCGGCCTGTTCGGCGACCGCCATGCTGGAGCCGGCGAGCTCGCCGATCTCCTGCGAGGCGACCTGGCTGCGCTCGGCGAGCTTGCGCACCTCGGCGGCGACCACTGCGAAGCCGCGGCCGTGCTCGCCGGCGCGCGCGGCCTCGATCGCGGCGTTGAGCGCGAGCAGGTTGGTCTGGTAGGCGATGTCGTCGATGATCGAGATGCGCTCGGTGATGCTCTTCATCGCCGTGACGGTCTGGCGCACGGCCTCGCCGCCGGCCGCGGCCTGTTCGGCGGCGCGCTGCGCCATGCCGTCGGTGACGCGGGCGTTCTCGCTGTTCTGCGTGATCGAGGCCGCCATCTGCTCGATCGCCGCCGAGGTCTCCTCGACCGAGGCCGCCTGCTCGCTGGTGGCCTGCGACAGCGCATGCGAGGTCGAGCTGACCTGGCCGGCGAGCTGGCGGGTGACGGCCAGCGCATCGCCGAGCCGGCGCGAGATGCTGCGCACGGTCAGGAAGGACACCAGCACCGCCAGCGCGAAGGCACCGCCGAGCGCGAACAGGATCGTGTCGCGCGAGTTCTGGAAGGTTTCGGCGGCTTCCTTGCGCGAGACATTGCCGCCGTTGACGTTCAGGTCGACGAGTTTCTGCAGGTCGGCCGTGGCCTTCTGGAAGGCGTCGAACATGCGGCCGTTGATCAGTTCACGCGCTTCGGCGGTGCGGTTGCCACGCGACAGCTGAAGCAGTTCGGCGTGCAGGGCCAGGTAGGTGTTCCACTGCTTCGAGAATTCGTCGTACAGCATCTGTTCCTCGGGCGAGGAGATCAGCGCCGCATAGACCTTGCGGTTCTTCTCGAAGCTGTCGAGGGACTCGCCCATCATCGCCTCGACCTTGTCCATGCCCGGCAGGTCTTCGGTCAGCACGTGCTTGAACTCGCGGATGCGGAACACCGAGACCGCGGTGTCCATCGCCGAGATCGTCTGCACGCTCGGCAGCCAGTTCTCGGCCACGTCGGTGACGATGCGGTTGAAGTGCGTGAGCTGCTGGATCGCAAAGCCGCCGAGGCCGGCGAGCAGCGTCAGCATGAAGGCGATGACCAGCGTCATGCGCGTGGAAATCTTCATCCGGGCAAGGAATTGCATCTGTGGTGACTCCTTTGGTGCCGGTCGTCTGCGCGGCCGGTTCTTGCGCTCTGGCGGGGGAAGGGGGGAAGGCGTGAGAGGCGTCAGGCAGCGAGGCCGGGGACGGAACGTGCCGCCTGCTGGCCGGCGGCGATCAGGCCGGGGACATCGAGGATCAGCGCGACGGCGCCGGAGCCGAGGATCGTGGCGCCGCTGAAGCCGCGCACCTGCGTGAACAGGCGCCCGAGCGGCTTGATGACGGTCTGGAATTCACCGAGCAGGCGGTCGACGACCAGCCCGACCTGCAGGCCGGCGTAGCTGACGACGACCAGGTTCTCGCGCCGCGGCGGCTCGCCGGCGAGCCCGAAGTGCGCGCGCAGGCGCAGCAGCGGCAGCACCCTGCCGCGCAGGTTCAGGTAGCCGTTGCGCTCGGCCTCGCGCGCCGTCGCACCGGCGAGCTCGACGCATTCGACGACGTTGTCGAGCGGCACGACGTAGGTCGCGCCGTCGACGCCGACCAGGAAGCCGTCGATGATCGCGAGCGTCAGCGGCAGGCGGATGCGCACCGTCGTGCCGTGGCCGGGTTCGGATTCGAGCTCGATGCTGCCGCGCAGCGCCTCGATCGCGCGCCTGACCACGTCCATGCCGACGCCGCGGCCCGAAAGACTGGTGACCGCCGGCGCGGTCGAGAAGCCCGGCTCGAAGATCAGCTTCAGCGTCTCGGCATCGCCCGGGGTTTCGCCGGCGCGCACGAGGCCGCGCTCGCGGGCGCGCTCCAGGATGCGCTCGCGGTTCAGGCCGCCGCCGTCGTCGCTGACCTCGATGACGATGCTGCCGGAGTCGTGGCGGGCGTCGAGGCGCAGCGTGCCGCGTGCCGGCTTGCCGTGGGCGATGCGCACCTCGGCCGGCTCGATGCCGTGATCGAGCGAATTGCGCACGAGGTGGGTCAGCGGATCGGCGATGCGCTCGACCACCGACTTGTCGAGTTCGGTGTCCTCGCCGGAAAGCTCCAGCTCGATGTCCTTGCCGAGTTCGCGGCTGAGATCGTGCACGACGCGCCGGAAGCGCGCGAAGGTCTCGCCGATCGGCACCGTGCGCAGGTTGAGCGCGCTGTCGCGGATCGCCTCGACCAGCGCGCCGAGCGCGGCGGTCGCCTCGTGCAGCTCCGGGTCCTTGTTGCGCCGCGCGAGCAGCGCGGTCGCGGCGCTGGCGATCACGAGTTCGCCGACGCGGTTGATCAGTTCGTCGAGCTTGTCGGCGCGGATGCGCAGCTGGCGCTGCTCGCCGCCGCTGCTGCGCGGATCGCGGGCGCGCTGCTGCTTGTCGAGCGCGGTCTCGACCACGGCCGGCGCGACCAGGCCCTGATCGACCAGCAGTTCGCCGAGCGGGCGGTGCGCTCCGGGCGCCTGCAGGTCGGCAGCGGCCTGACGGCCAAGCGCGACATCGAGCTCCTCGGCGGTCAGCGCGCCGCCGGCGACCAGAATCTCGCCGAGCCGGGCGTCGTCCTCGGGCAGCGAGCGGATCAGCTCGACGTATTCGGCCAGCCGGCTGTGCGGCGGCAGGATGTGCACGACGCTGTCGGCGCGCACGAACTCGAAGGCCCCGGCGATGGTCTCGCGGTCCTCGCTGGATGCGAGGTCGATCTCGCAGCCGAGATAGCAGTGCTCGGCATCGAAGGCCGCCGGCTCGGGCAGCGCATCGAGCAGCGTCGTCACGTGCACGATGCGCCCGAGCGTGCCGAGGTAGCGCAGCACCGTCAGCGGGTCCATGCCGTTCTGCAGCACGTTCGTGCCGAAGCGGATCGAGATGTGCCAGGTGTCGGCGCTCGCGCAATCACCGGCGCAGCGTTCGACTTCGGCCGCGGCGACGCCGGCCGGCACGGCAGCAGCGGCCGGTTGCCCGCCGAGGATCTGCTGCAGCGCTGCGAGCAGCTCGGCATCGCGGCTGCGCATCGCGGCGTCCGGCGTCTCGCCGCGCTCGGCGGTGCAGGCGACGAGCGCATCGATGTGGTCGCGACAGTCGAGCAGCAGCCCGCCGAGCGGGCGCGTCCAGGCCAGCGTGCCGGCGCGCACGCGATCGAGCGCGTTCTCGACGACGTGCGTGAAGGCGACGATGGCGTCGTAGCCGAACAGCCCCGCCGAGCCCTTGATCGTGTGCGCGGCGCGAAACACCGCGTTGATCTGTTCGGCATCGACCGGCACGCCGTCGCCGGCGGCCTCGAGTGCGAGCAGGCCGTCCTCGAAGGCCACCAGCAGGTCGCGGCTCTCGGTCAGGAAGGTCTGGCGCGCGAGTTCGAGATCGAGGTTCATCGCGTTTCTCCGCGGGCATCGGCACGGGCGGCCGGAATCAGCACCGGATCACCGAAATGCGCGGCGAGGCCGTAGCGGTCGATGACCTCGCGCACGGCCTCGCTGTGGTTGCGCAGGCACAGCCGGCCGCCGGCGCGCTCGGCCGCGCGCCGGGCCATCAGCAGCACCTGCAGGCCGGCCGAATCGAATTCCTCGACGCCCGACAGATCGAGCGTGCGCACGGTGGCGTGGGCGGCGGAGTCGTCGAGCAGCGCCCGGCGCAGTTCGCCGGCGTGGTAGATGGTCAGCTCGCCGCCGAGGCGCAGCAGCGGGCCGTCGGCGTCGTGATCCCGATCGAGCGCGAACATGGCGGCGGGACTCAGGGCAGCGCCAGCTTGGCGACCGCCGCCAGCATCTGCTGCGGCTGGAAGGGCTTGACCACCCAGGCCCGTGCCCCGGCCGCCTGGCCGGCGAGCTTCTTGTCCTCGCCGGCTTCGGTGGTGAGCATGATCACCGGCGTGAATCTGTAATTCGGCAGCTCGCGCATGGCTTTCAGAAAGCCGATGCCGTCGAGATTCGGCATGTTCACGTCGCAGATCGCGAGATGGAATTTGCGTCCGTCGAGCTTGCCGAGTGCGTCCTTGCCGTCGACGGCCTCGACCACGTCATAACCGGCGCTTTTCAAAGCGATGCCGATCACCTGGCGCAGGCTGGCGGAATCGTCGATGACGAGGATGTTCTTGTTAGCCACGGGAATTCACTCCTGTTGCCGTCAGATGGCGAAGCGGCCGGATGCGCTGCAATGACGCATCCGTCTGCAGGTGATATCGGATCGTGATCCGGTTTCTTGAGGGGGCGTCGCCGGGGCGACGACCCGAATCTGGTGACTTCCGGTTTCCTGATTTCCTGCTGCGCACCGGCCGGAAAGCGCGCGTTCGTCAGAAGTTCGTCAGAAGAAGGTGATCTCGCCGCCGGAATCGGCCTTCACCGGACCGCCGCGGTGCAGTTCGAGCTGTTCGACGGTCGTGTAGGCGCTCTCGAGTTCGGTGAACCACTGCTCCAGCGTCGCGGCGTCCGGGGTGCCCTGTTCGAGCAGGCGCTGCAGCGTCTGCATCGCCCCGCACAGGTGCGCGAGGATCTGGCTGGTGCGGTCCTGGAACTGCAGCGCCACCAGCACTTCGGCGATCTCGCCCTGCACGTTGTTGCTGACGCCGACCAGCGCCGCGGTCGATTCGGCGAGCCGCCCCGAAACCTCGCCGAACTCGCCGAGCACGCCGCGCAGCGTGCGGTCGGCATCGGCGAGGGTCTGGCGGTCGGCGGCCAGGCATTCGCCGGTCACGGCCGAGGCGTTGTCGAGCACGCTGCCGATCTCGCGCATGCGCGTTTCCATGCGCGTGCCGGCCTCGCTGGCGCGCGCGGCGAGGCTGCGCACCTCGCGGGCGACGACCTCGAAGCCCTGGCCGTGCTCGCCGGCGTGCACGGCCTCGATCGTCGCGTTCAGCGACAGCAGCCGCGTCTGGCCGGAGATGGTCGTGACCGTGCGCGCCATCTCCAGCAGTTCGTCGGTGCGCGCGCCGAGCCCGAGCACCGGTGCGAGCGCGCCATCGCGGTTGTCGTTGGCGGCGCGCAGCGTGTCGAGCAGGTCGAGCAGACGGCGCTCGCCGGTGCGCAGCAGCCCGGAGAGCGCCTCGCGGCTGCCGTCGGCGCCGGACTCGGCCGAGGCGATCGCCACGCCGAGCGTGTCCATCAGCCCGGTGAAGCGCGCGATCAGCGTCGATACCGCCGTTTCCGATTGCGTGCGCACGCTCTCGATGTGCCGGATCCAGATGGGCAGCACGCGCAGGCAGATGCTGCGCAGTGCCTCGGCCTGCGTCCGGCCGTTCGCATCATTTCGCATGTCATGTCCGATCGTCATGGCTGACGCATCGTGCCGGTCCCGGAATTCGCCGGCCTCCGGGGCCGGCCGCTTTTTGAACCAGTGCTGCAATGTCCGAATGGCTCCACCCGTGCTCATGCTTATTCGTCCGGAACATATCTGAAACGCCTGAGATCAGGGATTGCCGGCATGCAGTCGATGCCGTGACGGCTTCATCGGCTCCGTCCCGGTTTTCTGAATGGCAGCCCGGGTTTTTCCGGAAATCACGAATTCATCTGCATGTCCTGCTGCATTGCACGACCCCCGGATGTTTCTGCGGGCAGGTCGCAATCTGTTTGTCCGGCACTATATCGGCGCACAAGCACGGCAAGCGTCGCGGAACAATTTTTGTCATGTGTAAGATTTGCTGACAGCCGCCTGCGCCGCGACCCGGCGCAGGCGCGCAGGCCAGCACCTACGCTGTCGCCAGAAAAGCCGACCAAGCGGTAGCCGCCATGTGTCCCGATGTCCGCCCGCACCCGCCTGCCGTGCTGCCGCTCGCCGCCGAACTGGCGGATTTCATCGGCGGAGCGGTATCGATCAGCCTCGGCAGCTGCGGTGCCGGGCTGGTGCCGAACCTGACGCGCGGCCTCGGCTGCCGGGTATCGGCGGACCGCCGCCGGCTGCGCGTCTGGCTCGCGGCCAGCGCCTCGGCGGCGCTGCTCGCCGACGTGGCGGCGAACGCGACGCTGGCGATGGTCTGCAGCCTGCCGGCGACGCACCGCACGGTGCAGCTCAAGACCCGCGACGCCCGCATCGGCGCCCTCGAAGCCGGGGATCGCGACTGCGTTGCGCGCTACCGGGCGGCCTTCGTCGGCGGCCTCGAAGCGCTCGGTTACCCGGCCGCGGTCATGTCCATGCTGGTTGCCGCGACCGACGAGGATCTCGCCGCGATCGACTTCACGCCGCATGCGGCCTTCGTGCAGACGCCGGGGCCGGCAGCCGGTGCGCTGCTCGTGGCCGCCGGCGGCGAGGGACACGCGCCGTGAGCGGCGTCGATGCCATCCGCGACTGTCTGGACGGCGCGATCCCGGCCATCCTCGCCACCTGCTCGGCCGAGGGCGAGCCGAACGTCGCGTATCTGTCGCAGGTCGAGTACGTCGATGATGCGCACGTCGCGCTGTCGTACCAGTTCTTCAACCGCACGCGGCAGAACGTGCTCGCGCATCCGGTCGCGCGGCTGATCGTCACGCATCCGCGCACCGGCGCGCGTCACCGCCTGCTGCTGCACTACCTGCGCACCGAGACCGGCGGGGCGCTGTTCGAGCGCATGAAGGCGAAGCTCGCCGGCATCGCCTCGCACACCGGCATGAGCGGCGTGTTCCGGCTGCTCGGCTCCGATGTCTATCGCGTGCTGTCGATCGAGCGCGTGCCCGGCCCGGCACTCGCCGCACCCGCGCCGCGGCGTTCGCCGCTGGCGGTGCTGCGCGCCTGCTCGGAAAGCCTGAATGCGTACACCGAACTCGACGAGCTGCTCGCCGGCGCGCTGGCCGTGTTCGAGCGCGAACTCGACGTGCGCCACTGGCTGCTGCTGATGCTCGATGAAGCCGGCGAGCGCCTGTACACGCTCGCGAGCCGCGGCTACGGCGCCTCGGGCATCGGCGCCGAGATCGCGCTCGGCGAGGGCCTGATCGGCGTTGCCGCGCGCGTCGGCACGCCGGTCCGCATCGGCCATGCCACGGCCGAATACGGCTACGGCCGCGCGATCCGCGCGGCGGCCGCCGACGGCGGCCTGCTCGATGCGCTCGAAACCGAAATCCCGCTGCCGGGCCTCGCCGATTCGCGCAGCCAGATCGCCGTGCCGATCCGCGCCTGCGGCCGGCTGCTCGGCGTGCTGTACGCCGAGAGCACCGAGGACCTGCGCTTCGGCTACGACGACGAGGACCTGCTGGTTGCCTGCGCGGCCCTGCTCGGCACCGCGATGCGCCTGCTGCAGCTCGAAGCCCATGCCCAGGAGGGCGCCGCCGCCCCGGCCCCGCCCGCTGCCGGCCCGGCGCCCATTGCGGATGCAGCGCCGCTGACCGTGCGTCATTACGCGGCCAACGACAGCGTGTTCCTCGACGGCCAGTACCTGATCAAGGGCGTGGCCGGTTCGATCCTCTGGACGCTGCTCGGCGACTACGTCGCGCTCGGGCGCACGAGCTTCAGCAACCGTGAACTGCGCGTCGACCCGCGCATCCGGCTGCCGGGCCTGAGCGACAACCTCGAAGCCCGGCTGATCCTGCTGTCGCGCCGGCTCGCCGAGCACGAGGCCTGCGTGCGGCTGGCGCGCACCGGCCGCGGCCGGCTCGAACTGCAGGTCGGACGCCCGCTGCAGCTGGTCGAGATTGCCGCCGCCGAGGCCGGCTGAGCGGCCGATCCTAAAAGTTTCCTAAAGGAATCCGAAGATTCGCTGCACTACGGCGCGGGCCGGATGTATCGCCCGGCCCCTGCAGCCAGAATCCGTCCCGCACTGCGGCCCGAAGCAGAAAACCGGCTCCGTACCGGGACTTGCCGACCAGGCCGTATCCGCAGCCGCCCGGTCCGCGAGCCGGTGCGCGGGCACGGATGCCTCCCGAAACCTGATCCAGACCTTTCCAGGCCTTTCCCGAACCTGTCCGATCCGGAGTTCCATCATGCAGACCCTCACCGCCCTCGATGCCCGCGCCGAATCCACCGTCCACGGCGTGCGCTGGCTGAAGCTCGCCGTCGTCTACCTGCTCGCCGGCGTCGTGCTCGGCATCGCCATGGGCGCCAGCCACGACTTCACGCTGCGCCCGGTGCATGCGCACCTGAACCTGCTCGGCTGGACGACGCTGGGGCTGGCCGGGCTGATCTACGCGGTCTATCCGCAGGCGGCGACGACGCGCTGTGCGCGCGTGCACTTCTGGCTGTTCGCGCTGGCGCTGCCGGTCATGATGCTGGCGCTGACCGGCCTGCTGCTCGGCCAGGGCGCGGCCCTGCCGGCGCTGGTGGCCTCGGAGTTCGCGATCCTCGGCGGTGTGCTCGCCTTTGCGCTGAACGTGTTCCTGAACCTGATGCCGCGTCGTGCGGCCAGTGCCAGCTGCCTGCCGGCCGACTGCGTGCCGGCCGCCGGTCGCGCCTGAACGTCCGGCCGCTTTCCCGCCCGGCCGCTCACCCCTGAAGGAGCCCGGGAAAATCCCGAAAAAATCCGGCCGCTCACCCGGAGCCCGTCGCAGCAGCGCAGGGCACGGGGAGCGGCCGGTCGTCTGCAGGCGGGGCTTACCAGTTCTGCGGCGCGGCGAGCAGGCGCTCGACCGGCTGGCCACCGAGCACGTGGGCTTCGATGATCTCGTCGACATCGGCGGTGCCGACGCCGCTGTACAGGACGTTGTCCGGGTAGACGAGCACGTTCGTGCCGGCATCGCAGGGACCGATGCAGCTGGTCTGCGACAGCAGGTAGCTGCCCCACAGCCCGCGGGCCTGGAAGGCTTCGGCGAAGCGGTTCATCACGGCACCGGCATCACGATGCGCGCAGGCACCGCGCGGGTGATTCGGCGGGCGCATCTGCGTGCAGACGAGGACGTGGCGGGTCGGTTTCGGCATGGCGCTGCGATCTCCTGTTGTCGGTATGTATTGCAGCGCAGCACAAACGGTGCCATTCCCTGATATTCGTTGATACTCGTTATTTGTCAGTGGCCTGGTGCAAGCGGGTCAATGTCGCACCGGCGTCCGGAAACGGTCGGTGCTGTCGGGGTCCGGACAGCCGGCCAGACCCGGTGTCCGGATCGGGCGTCCGCCGCCACCCGCGAAGCACCGGGCCGGGACTGGCCGGACCCCCACTGCGGTCCGCCCGCCGACCCCGGTCAGCGGCCTCGATTCCCCCGGTCGGCCCGAAGATGCCGGAGCGGCGGATCGGGACTTCAGTCCTGCATCAGCAGCCAGCGGCGCAGCTCCGGGCCCGGCAGCGCGCCGCTGCGGCGCGACAGTTCGTGGCCTTCGTGAAACAGCACCAGCGTCGGAATGCTGCGGATGCCGGTCCTGGCGGCGATTTCCGGTTCGGCTTCGGTGTCGAGCTTCGCGAACACGTAACGCTCGGACAGTATCTTCGCCGTTGCCAGGTAGGTCGGCGCGAACTGGCGGCACGGGCTGCACCACGGTGCCCAGAAATCCACCAGTACCGGGCGCGGGGCGTGGGCGATCAGGGCGTCGAAGCTGCCGGCATCGAGTTCGAGCACGCCGCCTTCGAGCAGCGGTGCCCCGCAGGCACCGCAGTTCGGCAGTTCAGGCAGGCGTTCGGGGGGCAGGCGATTGCGTCTCTGGCAGTGCGGGCAGTTCAGTTCCATGTCCGGGAATCCTGGGCCGATCGTGGGCGGAGACCATGAATCTGCTGGCGACCGGCCTGATTTCAATGGCCTGCCGATCGCCTGACGCCCCGCGGGGCGGGCGACAACGCCGGGCGGGGGCGAAGCGGGGGGCGTCTGCCCGGCCTGCGGGCGGCTCAATCCTCGGGCAGCGGGATGAACTCGGACTCGCCGGGCACGTGGGCGAAGCGGTTCGCGCGCCAGTCGGCCTTGGCCTGCTCGATGCGCTGCGGGCGGCTGGAAACGAAGTTCCACCAGATCGTGCGCGGTCCGTCGAGCGGTGCCCCGCCGAGCAGCATCAGCCGGCACGGCCCGTCGGCCTCGATCGCGACCGTGCCGCCGGGGGCGAGCACCGCCAGATCGCCGGCCTGCAGTGCGCGGACATCCACCCGCGCCGCGCCCTCGGCGACGTAGACGGCGCGCTCCGGGTGCTCGTCCTCGAGCATCAGCCGGGCACCGGCAGCGAGGCGGGCTTCGAGGTAGAAGGTCGGCATCGCGACCTCGACCGGCGAGCGCTCGCCGAAGGCCGTGCCGGCGATCAGGATCAGCTCGACGCCGTTGCGCGTGAACTGCGGCAGCGCCTCGGCCGGGTAATGCACGAAGCCCGGTTCGCATTCCTCGTCGGCCTCCGGCAGCGCCACCCAGGCCTGGATGCCGTGCAGGCGGCCGCCACGGATGCGGGTGTCCGGACCGGTGCGCTCGGAATGCACGATGCCGCGCCCGGCGGTCATCCAGTTCAGCGCCCCGGGGCGGATCGGCTGCACGGAGCCGAGGCTGTCACGGTGCAGGATCTCGCCGTCGAACAGCCAGGTGACGGTCGCGAGCCCGATGTGCGGATGCGGACGCACGTCGATGCCGTGACCGGGGGCGAAGTCGGCCGGTCCCATGTGATCGAAGAACACGAAGGGGCCGACCGCCCGGCAGCTGCGGTGCGGCAGCAGCCGGCGGACGCTGAAGCCGCCGAGATCGGTTGGTCGGGGCGGAACGAGCAGCTGCACGGGCATGGCGGGGAACTCCGCAGGGAGAAGGGTGCTCAAGCATCGGACATGCGCGGCTCCTGCGTTAAAGATTGCGACAATTTCAGTCGACAGGCCCGGCGGCAAGGCGCGGCATATGACAATCCCGCGCGTTTCCGGAACAACCCCGCTGCAGCTGAGGATTTGCCCTCGATGTCCCCGCAGAGCCCGTCGTACCTGACGCAGCTGATGCCGCTGCTGGTTTCCTGGCTGACCGTGCTGCTGCCCATGCTCTGCGCCCTGCTGCCGGCCGTGCTCTTCTTCCGGGGCCGCCAGCAGGGGCGCAACGGTTCGCTCGGACGCATGCTGCAGCGCAAGCTCCGGCCGGCTGATGGCTTCCACGTCTATCACGATCTCGAATTCGAGAACGATTACGGCGAGTGCGTGCGCATCGAGCACCTCGTGCTCGGATCGAGCGGGGTCTATCCGATCATCAGCACCCGGCTGAGCGGCGAGGTTCTCGCCGACATCGATGCCTCCGTGCCGTGGCGGCGCATGCTGCACGGGCGCGAGCAGCCGATCCCGAATCCGCTCGCGCGCGTGCACGGTGCCGCCGATCTGGTCAGCCGCAGCCTCGGCGTCGCGCCGGCCTGCGTGCATCCGCTGCTGGTCGTCACCGGCGTCACGCGCCTGGCGATGCCGCCGAGCCGCGTTGCCGTGTTCCTGTCGCCGAAGTCCGCCTGCGAAGCCGTGCACGACCGGCTGGCCCTGAGCTTTCACGACGAACAGCTGCAGGCGCTGCGCGCCCGGCTCGACACCGCCCAGCGCACCGAGCGGCCGCTGTCGGCGCCGCTGCCGCAGGCGAGCCGCCCGTCCGTGCTCTGATCCGCTGATCCGCACGGCTGCTCCGGCGCCGGACGTCCGCTTGCGGGCGTCCGGCGCCTTGCGTTTGCCGGTATGCTGAAATTCTGCTTCGCCCCGCCGGTCTGACCCGGCTCCGGCCGTTGTGATTTCCCCGACCGCCCCGGCAAAGGACTGTGTACATGCTGCATACGATGAAGGCGTTGCTGGCATCCATCGCCAAGGTGATGCCGCTCTGGCTGTTCTGGTTGCTCGCGGGGCTGACTGCGCTGAGCTGTCTCGTGGCGCTGGTGCTGATCTTCCGGCTGCTGATGCGCCGTGCGCGCCGCGGGCCGGTCATGATCGTCCAGGGGCCCGAAACCCTGCCGGATGCCCCGGGCGGATCGCTGCGCTGCTACCGGCTCGATGCCGTCGAGGCGCTGGCCGGCAGCGGCATCCTGCAGCTGCTGGTGTCGCCGTCCGGCGTGTTCGCGATCAGCGGGCTGGCGGTCAGCGGCCGGCTCAGCGGCCAGGCACGCGGGGAGTCCTGGCGCCTCGCGCATCGCGGCGAGCCGCGCCAGTCCTTGCCGAATCCGCTGCTCGCGTGCCGCGCGCAGCTGCCGAAGCTCGCCCAGGTGCTCGGTGTCGCGCCCGACAAGCTGCATCCCTGCGTGCTGGTGGCGGCGACGGCGCGCTGGTCGTCGTCGTCCGAGTGCCCGGTCGGCGTGTATTTCTCGGCCGCGGAGCTGATCGGCGACGTGCGCCAGCGCCTGAATGTGGTGTTCTCGGTTCCGGAGCGCCAGGCGCTGCTCGCCCGGCTCGACGGGCTGCTGAAGCCCTCGGAACTCGCCGAGCCGGTCACGGCCGCGCCGGCGAAGACCGCTCGCCACTGGCTGCGGCGCCGGCAGCCCCCGCCGGTGCAGGCCGGCTGAAGCAGCCTCAGGGCTGGCGCAGGGCGCGGATGCGCGCGATCAGCCCGGCGGTCGAGGCATCGTGGATGCCGGGTTCCCGGCTGCCGTCGAGTTCCGGCTCGATCGCCTTCGCGAGCTGCTTGCCGAGCTCGACCCCCCACTGATCGAAGCTGTTGACGTTCCAGATCGCGCCCTGCACGAACACCTTGTGCTCGTACAGCGCGATCAGCGCGCCGAGCGTTGCCGGCGTCAGCTTCTGCATCAGGATCGTGCTGCTCGGCCGGTTGCCCGGAAACACCTTGTGCGGCAGCAGGGCTTCGAGCGCCTCGCCTGCGAGTCCCTGCGCCGACAGTTCGGCGCGCACCTCGGCCTCGGTCTTGCCGCGCATCAGCGCCTCGGACTGCGCGAGGCAGTTGGCGAGCAGCAGCGTGTGGTGGCGGCCGATCGGGTGATGCGTGTCGATCGGCGCGATGAAGTCGGCCGGCACCAGCCGCGTGCCCTGGTGGATCAGCTGGTAGAACGCGTGCTGGCCGTTGGTGCCGGGTTCGCCCCAGATCAGCGGCCCGCTGGTGTAGTCGAGCGCGCGGCCCTCGCGCGTCACGCGCTTGCCGTTCGATTCCATGTCGAGCTGCTGCAGATAGGCCGGGAAGCGGTGCAGCGACTGGTCGTAGGGCAGCACCGCGTGGCTGCCGGCGCCGAGGAAGTTGGCGTTCCAGACGCCGATCAGCGCCAGCAGCATGGGCAGGTTGCGCCCGGCCGGCGCCTGCTCGAAGTGCCGATCCAGCGCGTGCGCGCCGTCGAGCAGCTCGCGGAACTGCCCGATGCCGACCGACAGCGCGATCGGCAGGCCGATCGCCGACCACAGCGAGTAGCGCCCGCCGACCCAGTCCCAGAAGCCGAACATGTTGGCGGTGTCGATGCCGAAGGCGGCGACCTCGGCGGCGTTGGTCGAGACGGCGACGAAGTGCTTGGCGACCGCGGCGGCATCGCCGAGCCGCGCGATCAGCCAGTCGCGGGCGCTTCGGGCGTTGGTCAGGGTTTCCTGGGTCGTGAAGGTCTTCGAGGCGACGATGAACAGCGTCGTTTCCGCATCGACGCGCGCCAGCGTCTCGGCCAGATGCGTGCCGTCGACGTTGGAGACGAAATGCATCGCCAGCCGCGGATGCGCGTAGGGCGCGAGCGCCGCGCAGGCCATCAGCGGTCCGAGATCGGAGCCGCCGATGCCGATGTTGACGATGTGTTCGATCGGCCGGCCGCTGTGGCCGCGCCAGTCGCCGCTGCGCACGGCTTCGGTGAACGTCGCCATGTGATCGAGCACGGCGTGCACGGCCGGCATGACGTTCGCGCCGTCCACGAACACCGCATCGCCGCGCGGCCGGCGCAGCGCCGTGTGCAGCACCGCGCGGCCTTCGGTGCGGTTGATCGGCTCGCCGGCGAACATCGCCGTGCGCAGCCGCTCGACGCCGGTTTCGTGCGCGAGCTGCACGAGCAGCGCCAGCGTCTCGTCGGTCAGCAGGTTCTTCGAGTAGTCGAGGAACAGGCCGGCGGCTTCGAGCGAGTAGCGCGCGTGGCGACCGGGGTCGCGCGCGAACAGCTCGCGCAGCGTCGTGCCGGCGAGCGCGTCGCGGTGGGCGGCGAGCGCATGCCAGGCGGGCAGGGCGGTCAGCGCGGCGGCGACGGTCGTCATGTCGGTCAGGTCTCCAGTCCGGTGCTTTCGGGAATGAGCGGGGTGCGGCGCAGCGCCACGCCGATGGCGAGCGCATCGACGATCGCGAGATCGACGACGCGCGAGCCGCCGGGCAGCGGCCCCGGCGCAGCGGCCCCGGCCGGCTTTCGCCGTTCATGATCCCGATGCTCATCAGCAACATGG
>NZ_DAOLKE010000060.1:0-10854 GCF_035331805.1 Plasticicumulans sp.
CCCGACCGCGGCCCCGCCCCAGACCTCGGCGGCGTTCGCGAAGCCGTCGAGAAAATACGCACCGGCCACCAGCCACTGCATCAGCACCTGATTGGCGGCCAGCGTCGCGGTCGAAAGCGTGCCGCCGAAGCGCGTGAACGAGGCGAGCGTCAGCGTCAGCACCAGCGTGCGCAGCAGGATGTCGCGGTTGGCGCGCATCAGCCGCGCGAACTGCGCGCGCCCGCCGCTGCACACCGCCCGCAGCACGGCCGGTGCGAACTGCGCGCGCACGGCCGGCAGCCCCAGCGTCGCCAGACAGGTCAGCATCTCGGCGAGCGCGGTGCCGAGTCCGGCCCCGGCCGGGCCGAGGCCGAAGCCGAGCACGAACAGCGCGGTCAGCGCGGCGTTGCCGCCGTTCATCGCCAGCTGCAGGCCGAGCACGAGACGCGCCCGGCGCTGGCCGATCAGCCAGGCGGCGAGTGCGTAATTGGCAAGCGCGAACGGCGCGGCGGCGATGCGCCAGCCGTAATAGGCGCGCGCCGCGGTTTCGACCTCGGGAGCACTCGTCATCAGCCCGAAGGCCAGCGCCGCGATCGGTGCCTGCAGCAGGATCAGCACCGTGCCGATCAGCGCCGCCAGCGCCAGCGGGCGCAGCAGCGCCGCGGCCAGCTCCGTGGCATCGCCGGCGCCGAGCGCCTGTGCGGTCAGGCCGACCGTGCTCTGGCGCAGGAACGAGAAGGCCCAGAACAGCACGGTCAGCACCGTCGAGCCGACCGCGACCGCGGCGATCAGCGCCGGATCGGGCGAACGGCCCATGATCGCGGTGTCGACGATGCCGAGCAGCGGCGTCGTGAGGTTGGCGAGCATCACCGGCGCCGCGAAGCGCAGGATCGCCGCGCGCGACGGTACGGCGGTCGCGGCGTCCGTCAAATCACGCGGACCCGCTGCGTGCCGCGCCAGAGCGCACCGGCGGCGACCGACACCGGCGTGCGCACGATGGCCGCCTCGACGCAGACGTAGCGGCGCCAGGCCCCGGCTTCGAGATCGGCGAGTGCTGCGCCTTTCTCCGGCCCGGGGTTCCAGATCACGGCGTCCGGAAAGCCGTCGGCCTCGATCTGCAGCGTGCCGGCACCGGTCGCGAGCCGGATCGCTCCGCGCACGCCGGCGTACACGCGATCGACTTCGGCGCCGAAGCAAAGCGGCGCGCCATCGGGCGAATGGTCGATGCCACCACCGGCTGCCGCCGCACCGGCGTGGTCGCGATACGGATGCGCTTCCAGACCGCTGACGCGGGCGGCGTCGAGGTCGGTGACGGCGAAGTAGGTATGCAGCGCGCCGGTGAACGACAGCGGCGCCTCGCCGGTGTTGTGCACGGCCAGCGTCACGGCCAGCGTGTCGCCGGCCGCGAGCAGTTCGAGTTCGCAGCGGAAGGCCTGCGGCCACAGCGCGCGGGTCGCGGCATCGGCTTCGAGTGCATAGGTCAGCCGCGCGCGGCCGTCAGCAGCGGTGCCGGCGGCCGTGCACTGCCAGATCCGATCGCGCACGAAGCCGTGCTTCGGCAGCGGCCCGAAGCCCGAGAACTGCGGGAAGCACACCGGCACGCCGCCGCGGATCGCGACGCCGGGCGCCGGCTGGCTGAGCGGACTCAGGAACAGGCGCTCGCGGCCGTCCGGGGTCTGCCACGACAGCAGATGGCCGCCGTGGCGGCAGGCGGCGAGCACGGCGCCATCGCTGGCGCGGGCGTGGTTGCGTTCCATGAACGGTGACTCCGGCAGCAGTTCAGCGATCCAGCGCGAGCTTCGCCGCCAGCCCGACGAACAGGCCGCCGGTGCTGGCCTTGAACCAGCGCTGCACGGCGGCCCGGCCGCGGAAGTGCCGGGTCGCGAGATCGGTCGTGTGCATCAGCAACAGGATCCACACCAGACCGATGCCGACGAAGGTCAGGCCGAGCAGCACGAAATCCCCGACCGTGCCGACTCCGGGCGTCACGAACTGCGGCAGGAAGGAGATGAAGAACAGCCCGACCTTCGGATTCAGCAGATTGGTCACCACGCCCTGACGCAGCAGCTGCCAGCCACCGGCCTCGTCCGCGGCCACGGCCGGCAGCGGCACACCGTCGCCGGCGTGCCGCCAGGCCTCGCGCAGCAGCTGCACGCCGATCCAGGCCAGGTACAGCGCACCGGCGAGCTTGACCAGCTCGAACGCGAACGGCGACGCGGCGATCAGCGCCGACAGCCCGAGCGCCGAGGCGGCGACATGACCGAGGCAGCCGCCGCCGATGCCGGCCAGCGACCAGAGCCCGGCGCGCCGGCCCTGCGCGACGGTGCGCCCGAGCACGTACAGCGTGTCCGGCCCCGGCAGCACGGCCAGCGCCACCGAAGCGAGCAGGAAGGCAGGGAAATCATGGATGCCGGTCATTGCGGGCGGCTCCGGTCACGAAAAGGGAGCGGCAGTCTAGCCACGCCCCCGCAGCCCCGCGAGCCAGCCCGTGAGCCGCTGGCAAGTGCGCTTCACGCCGCCTCGCCGGTCCAGACGCCGTGCTCGTCGATCCAGGCCGTGACCAGATCCGGCGGCGTCACGTCGAAGCGGCGATTGCGCAGCATCACGCCCGGCAGCGGCGCCCCGACCTCGGCCGGGTCCTGGTCTTCGAGCGACACGCTCAGTTCCGGACTGCGCCTGCAGGACTCGGCGGCGACCACGAACGGAATGTCGACGGCGCGCGCCGCCAGCGCCATCGGCCAGGTGCCGGCCTTGCCGACCACGGCACCGTCGACGAGCACGGTGTCGGCGCCGACCAGCACCACGTCGGCCGCGGTCGCCGCCAGCGCCAGCTGCGCATCGGTGATCAGCGTCACCGGCACACCGAGACCGGCGGCGCGGGCCGCGAGCTGGCGGCCCTCGTTCAGCGGGCGCGCCTCGGTGCAGATCACGCGCAGGCCGCCGAGCGCGGCGATCTGCGCGAGGCAGGCGAGCACCGTCGTGCTCCAGCCGTGCGTCAGCACGGTACGCCCCGGCCCGATCCAGGCAGCGACGTTGGCAGCGGTGCTCGCGCCGGCGCTGCGCGAGTGCTCGCTCAGGCGCGCGGCACTGACCACGGCATGCGCGCGCAGCGCCTGCAGCGTACCGGCCTCGACGCGCTCGATGCGTCCATGCCAGTCGTTGACCAGCGTCATCAGCGGCGTCACGGCCGGCCGCGATGCCGTCACCTGCATCGCCGCCTCGGCGAGACTCGCGCGCAGCCCCGGCACCGAGCGCGCCGGCACGCGCTCGGCATAGGCCCCGAGTCCGGCAAGCGCCTGACGGGCGAGCTCGATGGCGCCGGCGGCACGATCTTCCCGCAACTGACGGATCAGGGTTTCGAGTTCGGCAGGCATCGGCGCACTCCGGGGAACGGGAAGCTGCGCGCAGTATTGTCGCTGTCCGCTCCGGCTGCGGCCTGTGCGAGACAGATTTGAGAAGATTTCAGGAACGGCGGCGCAGGTGGCGGACCAGCGCGAGCAGCACCAGCCCGAGCCCGAGCTGCCAGACCAGGTCCGGCTCCGGCAGCTCGGCCGGCGGCGACACCAGCCGGACTTCGGCATACAGGTCGTAGCGGCCGTTGTCGGCGAGGTCGAGCGGCCGGAAATGCACGCTGAGCACGCCGCCGCGGCCGAAGCCGATCTGCACCGGCTCGGCGCCGAAGTCGAAGGTCAGCCGCTCGCCGTGCGCATCGCCGGCGCGCCCGACCACGGCGCTGGCGCTGATGTGCACCGGTGCACTGCCCTCGGGCTGCAGCTCGAATTCGAGCCGGTAGCGGTCCTCGTCGGCCGGCACGCCCGGCACCAGCACGCGGGCGCTGTCGAAGGCCCCGACGACCAGCTCGCCGAGCGGCAGCATGCGCGTCTCGCCGGCCTGCAGCTCGAAGCGGGTCTCGACCCCCGGTGCGGCATACCACCAGCCGGCGCGGGCAGCCGGTTCGGTGTCGGACGGGCCGCCCAGACCAAGCCCGAAGGCATGGGCGAACACGCTCGCCGCCAGCAGCAGCAGCGCGCACAGGCCGCGCAGGGCATTGAAGCTCGGGATTCGGGACAGGACGTGCGACATGGTTCGGGCCGGGATCGGTGGGGGGAACGGCGTGAACGATCCGGGTTCCTCAATGACGCCGGGCAGGGTCCAGTGAACTTTTGGACAGACACAGTGAATCCAAGCAATACCCGAGCCAATTAATCAAGTCATTGCCATGAAAGCAATTATCTCAACCACCGCATCCTGAACCCGACATGGTTTGTAAAATCGCCTGACGCAACCGGACACATTCACGCCTGCCGGCAGGCCATGGCCGGGATACCGGAACCGGCATTGCCGGACGCAAGCGGCCGGGCCTAGGCTGGCCGTCCATTCGCGCCTGCCCCCGGAGTCATGCCATGCGCATCCAGTCCAGACTCGATGAAGCGCACGCCCGCAAGCTCGACGAAATCCGGCGAATGACCGGCGCCAGCATCAGCCGCGTAATCGAGCAGGCGCTCGACCTGTATCACGACCGGCTCGTGACCGGGCAGCCGTCGACGTATCAGGCCCTGCTGGACTCAGGCTTCATCGGCTGCGGCCCGCAAGGCCAGACGGAGCTTTCCACGGAATACAAGAAGGCATTCGCCGCCATCGTCGAAGACGGACATGATCATCGCTGACACCGGTTTCTGGATCGCGCTGGCCATGCCGGACGACCGTTTTCATGAACGGGCGTGCCGCCAGCTCGCGGACCTGAAGGAGCGGCTGATCGTGACCTGGCCGGTGATCACGGAAACCTGCCATCTGCTGGGCAAGCGCGTCAGCCGGCACGCGCAGCAGTTGTTCCTCCAGCACCTCGCCACCGGAGTCCTCGATATCTTCGACCTGCGCGACATCCATTTGCCGCGTGTCATCGAACTCATGCAGCGCTACGCCAACCTGCCGATGGACCTGGCCGACGCCTCCCTGGTCGTGCTCGCGGAACATCTGGGCGACGGCCGCATCCTGTCCACCGACATGCGCGATTTCGGCACCTATCGCTGGAAGAACACCGCCCCGTTCCGCAACCTGCTGGCCGACTGATCCCCCCGATGACCGATCCCCGCACGCCCGTCGTGCCCGCCACCGGCGCGATCCGGCTGCGGGATGCGCACCAGAACAACCTCAAGCACCTCGACCTCGACTTCCCGACCGGCCGGCTGACCGTCGTCACCGGCGTCTCGGGTTCGGGCAAGTCCTCGCTGGTGTTCGACACGCTGTACGCCGAAGGCCAGCGTCGCTACGTCGAGACCTTCAGCCCCTACGCGCGCCAGTTCCTCGACCGGCAGGACCGGCCGCAGGTCGGCTCGGTGGCGGGGATTCCGCCGGCGATCGCGATCGACCAGACCAATCCGGTGCGCACCTCGCGCTCGACGGTCGGCACGATGACCGAGCTGAACGACCATCTGAAGCTGCTGTACGCGCGCATGAGCACGCCGTGCTGCCGCGGCTGCGGCCGGCCGGTGCGCCGCGACGGGCCGGACAGCATCCTCGATGACCTGCACGCCCGCGCCGCCGCGGCCGGCGATCCGCGTCTGGCCGTGAGCTTCCCGGTCGCCGTCCGCGATCAGGCCGGGGCCGATGTCGAGGCGCTGCTCGCGCAGCAGGGCTATACGCGCATCCAGGCCCGCGAACCCGGCTGGCTGCACGTCGTGCAGGACCGCTTCCGGCTCGGCACGGCCGAACGGGCGCGCGTGATCGAGGCGCTGGAAACCGCGCTGCGTCAGGGGCGCGGGCGGGTCGACGTGCATGTGCTCGACCCTGCACCCGCTCCGGACGGCGACTCGCCCGAAGCGCCCGCCCCGCGCTGGCGCTATTCGGCCGACCTGCACTGCCCGGACTGCGACATCCATTACGCCGAGCCGGTGCCGGCGGCGTTCTCGTTCAACTCGCCGCTCGGGGCCTGCCCGATCTGCCGCGGCTTCGGGCGGGTCATCGATGTCGATTTCGGGCTGGTCGTGCCCGACGAATCGAAGACGCTCGCGCAGGGCGCCGTGAAGCCGTGGCAGACCGAGAGCTTCCGCGAGTGCCAGCAGGATCTCGAAAAGTACGCGCGGCTGCGCGGGGTCGCGCTCGACGTGCCGTTTCGCGACCTGCCGCCCGAGCACCGGCACTGGGTGCTCGAAGGCGAGGACGGCTGGCAGAGCTGGGAGCGCTCGTGGCCGAAGCTCTGGTACGGCGTGCGCCACTTCTTCGACTGGCTGGAGAGCAAGGCGTACAAGATGCACATCCGTGTGCTGCTCTCGAAGTACCGCGCCTACACGCCCTGCACGGCCTGCGCCGGCGCGCGGCTGAAGCCCGAATCGCTGGATTTCCGCCTCGGCACGCGCGCCGAGGCCGACGCGGTGCTGGCACCGGCGCGACGCTTCCTGCCGACGCAGGTGCGCTACCGGCGCGCCGTGCTCGAAACCCTGCCCGGCCTGACGCTGCACGACCTGATGCTGCTGCCGCTGACGCGGCTCGCGAGCTTCTTTGCGCAGCTGCGGCTGCCGGCCCCGCTCGACGAGGCCACCGGACTGGTGCTCGGCGAGATCCGCACGCGCCTGCGCTTCCTCGGCGAGGTCGGGCTCGGCTACCTGACGCTCGATCGCCAGTCGCGCACGCTCTCCGGCGGCGAGGTGCAGCGCATCAACCTGACCACGGCGCTCGGCACCTCGCTGGTCAACACGCTGTTCGTGCTCGATGAGCCGAGCATCGGCCTGCACCCGCGCGACATGCACCGCGTGATCGCGGTGATGCAGCGCCTGCGCGCGCAGGGCAACACGCTGGTGGTGGTCGAGCACGATCCGCAGATCATGTTTGCGGCCGACCGGCTGCTCGACCTCGGCCCCGGCCCCGGCGCACGCGGCGGCGAGGTCATGTTCTTCGATGCCCCGGCGCGGCTGGCCGGAGCGCGCGGTTCACTGACCGCCGACTACCTGCTCGGCCGCCGCCACGTCGCCGCCGGGCGCGTGCCGCGACCGGTCGATGACAACACGCCGCGGCTGCGGCTGTGCGGCGCGGCCGAGCACAACCTGAAGGCCATCGATGTCGCGATCCCGCTCGGACGGCTGGTGTGCGTGACCGGCGTCTCCGGCTCCGGCAAGTCGACGCTGGTGCAGGAAGTCCTGGTGCCGGCGCTGGCCCGCCGGCTCGGCAGGCCGACCGAGGCGCCCGGCGCGTTCCGGGCGCTCGAAGGCGGGCTGGAGATCGGCGAGGTCGTCGTCGTCGACCAGTCGCCGATCGGCAAGACCGCGCGCTCGAACCCGGCGAGCTACATCGGCGCCTTCGACGCGATCCGCAAGCTGTTCGCCGGCACCGACGCGGCGCGCGAGCGCGGCTACACGCCCGGCACCTTCAGCTTCAACGCCGGCAACGGCCGCTGCCCGGGCTGTCAGGGCTCGGGCTTCGAGCACGTCGAGATGCAGTTCCTGTCCGATGTCTATCTGCGCTGCCCGGACTGCGACGGCACGCGCTTTCGCGCCGAGGTGCGCGAGGTCGAACTGGCCGGAAAATCCATCGCCGACGTGCTCGACCTGAGCGTCGCCGAGGCCATCGACTTCTTCGGCCCGCTGCGCGGCGGCCGCGAGGTCGTGCGCCTGCTCGCACCGCTCGCCGAGGTCGGGCTCGATTACCTGCACCTCGGCCAGCCGGTGCCGACGCTCTCGGGCGGCGAGGCGCAGCGCCTGAAGCTCGCCGGCCATCTCGTCGAATCCGCCGGCCGGCAGCGCCGGCGCCGCGGCGACGAGCCCGAGCCGCAGACGCTGTTCGTGTTCGACGAACCGACCACCGGCCTGCACTTCGACGACATCGCCCGGCTCCTCCAGGCCTTCGGACGCCTGCTCGATGCCGGCCACACGCTGCTGGTCATCGAGCACAACCTCGATGTCATCGACGCCGCCGACTGGCTGCTCGACCTCGGCCCCGAAGGCGGCGACGACGGCGGCGAGCTGCTGTGCGCCGGCCCGCCGGATGCCGTGATCGCCTGCGCCGCCTCGCATACCGGACGGGCGCTGGCGCAGTACCGCGCCGACATGCAGCGGCTCGCCGAAGGCCGCGCCGACGCCGTCGCCGAGGCACCGGCGAGCTACGCGGCCGCCCCGCCCGACGCCATCCGCATCCATCACGCCCGCGAGCACAACCTGAAGAACGTCAGCGTCGAGATCGCGCACCGCGGCTTCACGGTGATCACCGGCCCGTCCGGCAGCGGCAAGTCGACGCTCGCCTTCGACATCGTGTTCGGCGAGGGCCAGCGGCGCTATCTCGAATCGCTGAACGCCTACGCGCGCCAGTTCGTGCAGCCGGCGGCGCGCCCGGAGGTCGATGCCGTGCACGGCATCCCGCCGACGGTCGCGATCGAACAGCGCGTGTCGCGCGGCGGGCGCAAGTCGACGGTGGCGACGCTGACCGAGACCTATCACTTCCTGCGCCTGCTGTGGATGAAGCTCGGCACGCAGTACTGCCCGGACTGCGCGCGCCCGATCGAGCCGCAGAGCGAGGATGCGATCGCCGCGAAGCTGATGGCGCAGCACCGGGGCTCGCGCATCACGCTGCTGGCGCCGCTGGTGGTGCACCGCAAGGGCCTGTACACCGACCTCGCCAAGTGGGCGCACGGCAAGGGTTACGAGCGCCTGCGCGTCGACGGCGACTGGCTGCCGACCCGACCCTGGCCGCGGCTCGATCGCTTCCGCGAGCACACGCTGGAGCTGCCGGTCGCCGAGTTCGTGGTGCTGCCGAACACCGAACGCGAACTGCGCGCCGCGCTCGGCACGGCGCTGGAAATCGGCAAGGGCGTGCTGCATGTACTGGCCGGCGACGCGCTGCAGGTCTGGTCGACGAAGCGCGCCTGCCCGGCCTGCGGCACGAGTTTTCCGGAACTCGACCCGCGGCTGTTCTCGTTCAACTCGAAGCACGGCTGGTGCGAGGGCTGTCAGGGCACCGGCGTGCGCGTCGCCGGCTTCCAGCGCGACGACCGCCTGAGCGAGGAACAGGTCGATCGCGCGCTCGATGACTGGCTGGATGCGCGCGGCGACGACACGCCCTGCCCGGACTGCGCCGGCGAGCGGCTGAATCCGGTGGCGCGCGCCGTGCGCTTCCGCGGCCTGTCGATCGGTGCGCTGACCGCCCGGCCGGTCGCGGCGGTCGCCGGTTTCCTCGATGAACTGGCGCTCGCCGGGCGCGAGGCCGACATCGCCGGTGGCCTGGTCGCCGAGATCGGTTCGCGCCTCGGCTTCCTGCAGGAGGTCGGGCTCGGCTATCTGACGCTCGATCGCGCCGCCCCGACGCTCTCGGGCGGCGAGTCGCAGCGCATCCGCCTCGCCGCGCAGCTCGGATCGAGCCTGTCCGGCGTCGCCTACGTGCTCGACGAGCCGACCATCGGCCTGCATCCGCGCGACAACCGCATCCTGCTCGATGCGCTCGAAAAGCTCGAAGCGCGCGGCAACACGCTGATCGTCGTCGAGCACGACGAGGACACCATCCGCCGCGCCCACCACATCATCGACCTCGGCCCCGGCGCCGGCCGGCTCGGCGGCGAGGTGGTCGCCGAGGGCACGGCCGATGAACTGGCCGCGAATCCGGCCTCGCCGACCGGTCGCTGTCTGGCCGCACCGCTGCAGCACCCGCTGCAGCCGCGCCGGCCGGTCGAGCCCGGGCAGCCGGCGATCGAACTGCTCGGGGCCAGCCGCCACAACCTGAAGAACGTCTGCGCACGCGTGCCGCTCGGCCGGCTGGTGGTCGTCACCGGCGTGTCGGGATCGGGCAAGTCGACGCTGGCGCGCGACGTGCTTTACACCAACCTGCACGCGCTGGTCGCCGCGCGCGGCAAGGGCCGCAACGCGCAGCCGGTCGCCATCGAGCTGCTCGGCTGCGCGCTGCTGCGCGGCTGGGAGCCGGTCCTGCGCGTGCTCGAAGTCGACCAGACGCCGATCGGCAAGACGCCGCGCTCGTGCCCGGCGACCTACGTCGGCTTCTGGGATGCGATCCGCAAGCTCTACGCCGACACCCGGGAAGCACGCATCCGCGGCTGGAGCGCCTCGCGCTTCAGCTTCAACACCGCCGGCGGCCGCTGCCCGGTCTGCGAGGGCAGCGGCACGGTGCGCGTCGAGATGAACTTCCTGCCCGACGTGAAGCTGCCGTGCGAGGCCTGCGGCGGTGCGCGCTTCGATGCCGCGACGCTGGAGGTCGAATGGCGCGGCCTGTCGATCGGCGCGGTGCTGGCACTCAGCGTCGACGAGGCCGTGGAATTCTTCGCCGCACACCCGCTGATCCACCACCCGCTGAAGCTGATGCAGGATGTCGGCCTCGGCTACCTCACGCTCGGCCAGCCGAGCCCGACGCTGTCGGGCGGCGAGGCGCAGCGCATCAAGCTCGTGACCGAACTGGCGAAGGTCAAGACCAGCCTGCGCACCGGCCGCACGACGCCGCACACCTTGTACGTGCTCGACGAACCGACCGTCGGCCTGCACATGGCCGATGTCGACAAGCTCGCGCGCGTGCTGCACCGGCTGGTCGACGCCGGCAACACCGTCGTGCTGATCGAGCACAACCTGGATCTCATCGCCGAAGCCGACTGGCTGCTCGACCTCGGCCCGGAAGGCGGCGCCGCCGGCGGCGAACTGGTCGCTCAGGGCACGCCGGAAGCGGTGATGGCGCAGGCGGGGGCATCGCATACGGGGGCGGTGCTGGCGGAGTTCATGGCGGGGCGCAGCCAGCCGTGACGACCGTGACCTGATCGCGCAAACTGTCCTGCATGAGCAAGATCACCAGAATCACGGTTCGCGGCTACAAATCGATTCGCGCACTCGAAGCCTTCGAACTGCGTGACCTGAATGTCTTGATCGGCGCCAACGGCGCCGGCAAAAGCAACTT
>NZ_DAOLKE010000060.1:10954-15139 GCF_035331805.1 Plasticicumulans sp.
CGGCTCGATACGGAATCGTTGCATGACTGGCTGCAGGATTATTCGCTCGGCGAACTCTGGAAGCAGAACGTGCTCGGCGGGAGACCAAGCCGGTGATCCAGGTCATCATCATCGCCGAAGGCCAGACCGAAGAGACCTTCGTACGCGACGTGATGGCTCCGGTATTCGCGGCAAGCGGCATTATCCTGACAGCGCGGCTGGTGGAAGTTGCAGGCGGTGGTCGTGGCGGAGCACTCAGCTATGAGCGGGTCTGGAAATTCCTGCGCAATACCTTGCGTGAACGCGCCAGCACGTACGTCAGCACTTTCTTCGACCTGCACAAACTCGACACTGCCTTTCCTGCGCATGCTGGATCGCTGAAAATTTCCGATAGCGGCAGACGGGCCGGGTATCTGGAAACGGCGTTTCATGCAGATGTCATCGCACGCACCGGATGCCGGCCTGACCGCTTCATTCCGCATATCCAGCCCTGGGAGTTCGAGACGCTCCTGTTTTCCGATCTGACCACCCTGACCGGCACGGAGACGAGTTGGGCCAGGCATCTGCCTGCACTGCAGAATATTCGTTCAGGCTTCGCTCATCCCGAACAGATCAACGGCAGCCAGACCACAAAGCCGTCCGCTCGCCTCGGTCTGTTGCGCAACCCGGGCTTTCGCAAGGTCCGTCATGGTCCGCTCGCCGCCGGACGCATCGGCCTCCAACGCATCGAGGCCGAATGCCCGCATTTCGCAGCCTGGCTGCAACGGCTGCGCACGCTGGCGCCGCTCTGAACCGGCAGGGGGCGTTCAACCGCCCTCTGCCGGACAAGACTCACGACACCACCGGCTCCGCCATCGTCGTCGCGGCCTCGACCCCGCCGTCCTGTGCCTGCAGGTGCTGGTCGCGGGCGTCCTCGATGACGAGATGGATGAAGTGCAGCTTCGCCACCACCGGCCGGCTCATGACGAACGGGTAGAAGTCGCGCTGGCCCATGCTGCGCGACAGCTCGTTCAGGATCGTCACGAGATCGACCCAGGCGTTGATGAAGTACAGGAACTGTCCGGCGCCGGGGTGCTGCGGGTCGTACAGCGCATCGGAACCGAACGGCTCGGTGTCGACCTCGACATCCTCGGCGTTCAGGCCGAAGGCGAGCGCGGTGTTCATCGTGTCGACCAGGTGCAGGTAATGCGCCCAGGTCTCGGCCCAGTCCTCCCACGGATGACTGGTCGCGTAGGCACTGACGAACTGCTGCGGCCAGTCGGCCGGCGGACCGTTCTCGTAGTGCTGCTGCAGCGCGGTGGCGTAGTCGAAGGACTCGTCGCCGAACAGCGCACGGTACGGCTCCAGCCAGTGCGAGTCGCGCACGAGCACATCCCAGTAGTAATGCCCGACCTCGTGGCGCAGATGGCCGAGCAGCGTGCGGTAGGGCTCGCCGAGCTGCTTGCGCATCGCCTCGCGCCTGGCGTCGTCGGCTTCCTCGACGTTCAGCGTGATCAGGCCCTCGTCGTGACCGGTCAGCACGCGCGGCCCGTCGGGCAGGGACTTCAGGAAATCGAAGCACAGGCCGTTGTCCGGGTCGTCACTGACCTTCGAGCGCACCGGCAGGCCGAGTGCGAGCAGTTGCGCGACCAGCTGGCGCTTGGCGATCTCGATGCTCTGCCAGTACGCGAGATTCTCCGGCTCGCTGAGGTCCGGGATCGTGCGGTTCAGCACGCAGGACAGGCACAGCGTCGCGTCGCTGTCGGCCGGGATCAGCCAGTTGCAGCCGATCTGCTCGAAGTTCGCGCAGCGCCGGTACTGCGCGCCGTCGCCGTTTTCGAGCCGCCACAGGCCCTCGGCATCGCCGGGCTGCAGCGCACCCAGCTCGCCGAGCAGCGGCTCGAAACCGAGCGGTGCATGGCAGGCGAGGCATTCGCTGTTGCGGAAGAACACCGGGCGCGAGCAGCGGCAGCGGTAGGCGCGGCCGGCCTTGGCAGCCTTGACCGGCTTCCAGCTGTGGATCAGACCCTGACTGACGACATCGTAAAGCGGCTTCATCGAACGCCTCCGGCGTGGTGCCGCACGCGCCCGCCCGGAGTGCAGCACAGCGAAAATTTCACCGTGCTCCCCGGATTCGGGGATGCGTGCGGATGCGTGAGAACATCGGCATGCGTTCCGGCAATGCTGCGGGCACGACGCCTGCGCGCCGCTGCCCTCCAGACCGGACCGTGACGCTCCGACCGCGGACCGCGAGGTTCGGTGCCAGAATTCCCCTACATGAACAGACCGTAACGCCATGACCGAACCGAGCACGGCCACGCCGGCCCCGGCATCCGATCCGCTGCCTGCCGGCGACCCCGCCCCCGATTCCTCGCCCTGCACACACTGCGGGGCCTGCTGCGCGACCTATCGCGTGTCGTTCTACTGGGGCGAAGCGCCGCAGCTCGGCCTGCCCGGATCGCTGTACGAAGCCCTGAGCGCCTGGCACGCCTGCATGCGCGGCACCGCGTCAGCCCCGATGCGCTGCGTGGCGCTGGCCGGCGGGATCGGGCAGTCCGTGGCCTGCACCGTCTATGCGCAGCGCCCGTCGCCGTGCCGCGAACTGCAGGCCGGCGATGACCGCTGTCAGCGTGCCCGCGCGCGGCACGGACTGGCAGCGCTCTGAGCCGGCGCGCCGATGATCGTCCCCGCCTACTGGGCAGAAGCGCGACGGCAACAGCGCAAGGAGGGACGGCAGATCACCGTGCGCCGATACGGCTGGTCCGATGCCAGCCAGGCCGATGCGCAGCAGCACGCCGAAACCCGCGCCGGCGAGGCGCTGCAGCGCCTGCTCGCCGGCGAACGGCTGGATCGGCGCGAACCGAAGCAGCCATACAACGGCGCCGACGGTCTGCCGATCCGCGAGGAGATCGTCGAGCGCCACGGCACGGCCGTCGTCACCCGCAACAGCTACGGCGCGCGCTGCCTGAACGTGCCGGACGTGCTGTTCGCGGACATCGACCATGCGCACCGGGCGCCGCTGCGCCTGAGCGTCATCGTGTTCGTGCTCGCCGCGCTCGCGGCCGCGCTCGCCGGTCACGCCTGCGGCAGCGGCTTCGGCTATGCGCTGGCCTTCGCGGCCGTGCTCGGCTGCGCGCCTGCCGCGCACGGCCTGTTCCGGCTGTGGCGATGGCTCGCCGGCGGTGCCGAGGCACAGGCACTGCGCCGCGTGCGCCGCTACGCGCACCGGCATCCGGACTGGGGCATCCGCGTCTACCGCACGCCGGCCGGGCTGCGGCTGCTGGTCACGCACCGGCCCTTTGCGCCCGGTGCCACCGAGGTCGCCGCCTTCTTCGCCGCGGTCGGCACCGATCCGCTGTACGCACGCATGTGCCGCAACCAGCGCTGCTTCCGCGCCCGCGTCAGTGCCAAGCCCTGGCGCATCGGCATCGGCGCGCACCTGAAGCCGCGGCCCGGTGTCTGGCCGGTCGCCGCCGAAAAACAGCCGCAGCGCACGGCCTGGATCGCGGCTTACGAACGCGCGGCCGAGGCCTGGGCAGCCTGCACCAGCCTCGAACATCTGGGTCCGGCCGCCATCCATCCGGCGGTCGCGCCGGTGCTGGCGCTGCACGACCGCCTGAGCCGGGCCGGCAGCAAGCTGCCGATTGCCTGAAACCGCAGGCGGCTCAGACCACCGCTGCGATGCCGGCGCGCGCCGTCTCGGCGTCCTGCTCCGGACGCACGCCGGAAACGCCGACCGCGCCGATCACCTGCCCGTCGATGCGCAGCACCACGCCGCCGGTCAGCATCACCGGCAGCGGCGCGCTGACGAAGGCCGTGCGGCCCTGGTTGATCATGTCCTCGTAGCCCTCGCTGTCGCGCCGCCCGAGCGCAGCGGTGCGCGCCTTGCCGAGCGCGATCTCGGCCGACACCGGAGACGCGTCATCGAGGCGCAGCAGCCCGAGCGCATGGCCCCCGTCATCGACGACGGCGATCGACACGGCCCAGCCCTGGGCGCGGGCATGCTGTTCGGCGGCATCGAGGATGCTGCGCACCTCGGTCAGGGTCAGCACGGCTTTGGTCTTCATGGTCAGCACGCTCTCTGCGGCGGTTCTCTCGACGGGCCCGCGGCTCGGGCCGGCGGGTCGGCGCCGGAGCTTCCGGCACCACGGTCAACATGCCAGACCAGAGCCGGGCTGCGGCAGTGCGCAGGATGCAGAGCTGCGGAACCGCAGAGTCGGCGCTTGC
>NZ_DAOLKE010000061.1:0-14799 GCF_035331805.1 Plasticicumulans sp.
GCCCTCGGCGCGGCCGCTGGCGCCGCGCGCCGCGCTCGGGGCGGCCCTGCTCGCCGGGCTGGTGCTGTTCGGGGGCGTGACGCTGCAGCAGATCGGCTTGCAGTACACCTCGATCGCCAATGCCGGCTTCATCACCGGCCTGTACGTGGTGCTGGTGCCGCTGCTCGGCCTGCTGACCGGCCAGCGGGCGCCGGCAGTGGTGTGGATCGGGGCCGGACTCGCGGTGATCGGGTTGTTCCTGCTCAGCGTGCGCGGTGACTTCACGGTCGCCGCCGGCGACTGGCTGCAGCTCGCCGGCGCGCTGTGCTGGGCCGTGCACGTGCTGCTGATCGATGCGCTGGCGCCGCGCACGCACGCGCTGCGCCTCGCCTGCCGGCAGTTCTTCGCCTGCGCGGCGGCGAGCCTGATCGCGGCGCTGCTGTTCGAGCCGATCGAATGGGCCGGCATCGTCGCCGCGGCGCCGGCCATCGCCTGGGGCGGGCTGCTGTCGGTCGGCACCGGCTACACGCTGCAGGTCATCGCGCAGCAGGACGCGCCGGCCGCGCACGCGGCGCTGCTGATGAGCCTCGAAGCCGTGTTCGCGGCGCTGGCCGGCTGGTGGTGGCTCGGCGAGGGACTCGATGCGCGCGCGCTCGCCGGCTGCACGCTGATGCTCGCCGGCATGCTGCTCGCGCAGGGTCTGGCCGGCGGCGGCCGGCCGGCGGGCGGCTGATACCGATCACACGTGAATGCGTTGTTGATCCCCCTCTCCCCAACCCCTCCCCCGCGAGTGGGGAGGGGCTGAAAAGATCGGATGTTCAGATGTGAGGGGTATGAAGCGGCTGCCGCGTCGCAGCCGCGCCGGCCTCAGCGGCCGCCGTGCGACACGGCGTAATGCGGCAGCAGTTCGCGGGCGGCGGCGAGCACGGCATCGAGCTGGGCCGGATCGACGGCTTCGAGATCGAACAGCGCCATCATGTCCGGCAGGCGCCGGTCGACGGTCTCCAGCACGCCGGAGAGCACCTCGGTGTCGAGCCCGAGCCAGACATCGCCCGCGAGCCAGGCGCGTTCGGTGGCGGCCTCGTGATCGGCATCCAGCCACAGATCGGCGATGACGCCCGAGGCGGCGACGCAGTGCACCAGCGTGCGCCGCGCCGGCGCCACGCCGCGCGGGTCGTGCGAGCGCGCCACGGCCTCGATCAGGAGTTCCGGCAACCCCCACTGGCCGAGCAGCCAGGCGCCGACCTCGGCGTGGTCGGTGCCGAGCGCCGCACGTTCGGCGGCGGCGCGGGCGGCATGGCCGTCGCAGCCGGCGACGATGCGCGCGTAGTCGGCGGGCAGCGCCTGTTCGAGCGCGAGGATGCCGAGGTCCTGCAGCAGCGCGGCGACGAACACGTCCTCGACTGCGAGCGGCGCGAGGCGATGCGCGAGTTCGCGCCCGACCAGCGCCGCATACACCGAGCGTCGCCAGAAATCCGGACTGGTGCCGGCCGGCTGCATCAGGCCGCGCAGCGAGAAGCCGAGCGCGACGTGCGTGATGCCCTTGGTGCCCATGACCACCAGCGCCTGGCGCAGGTTGGTGATGCGGCGCGGATGGTTGTAGAGCACCGAGTTTGCAGCGCGCAGCACGCGCGCCGTCATCGGCGGGTCGTGCTGGATCTCGTCGAGCAGCGGCTCGGCCTCGACATCGGGATCGTGGGCAAGGGCGACGACGCGCATCGCCACGTTCGGCAGGCTGGCGAGCGCACCGGCCTGACGCAGACGGGTTTCGAGGGTTCTGTCCATCGGATCGCGGGGCCTGGTTGGTCCGCTGGCAGGGCCGGCCGCTGGGGACGGCCGGGACCGGTCGCCGCGCAGAGCCGGGGCTCAGGGCGACCAGAAATAGCGTACGACGTGAAAGAACACCGGCGCGGAAAAGCACAGTGAATCGATGCGATCGAGCACGCCGCCGTGGCCCTCGATCATCGCCCCGAAGTCCTTGATGCCGGCATCGCGCTTGATCGCCGACATCACCAGCCCGCCGGCGAAGCCGAGCAGGCAGACGAGCAGCGCGATGCCGAAGGCCTGCCCGTGCGTGAACGGCGTCACCGGTGCGAGCAGCGTGCCGATCAGGCTCGCCGAGCCGATGCCGCCGGCGAAGCCCTCGACGGTCTTGTTCGGCGAAAGCCGCGGCACGATCGGCCGCCGGCCGGCGAGCTTGCCCCAGACGTACTGCAGCACGTCCGACAGCTGCACGACCAGCAGCAGCCAGAGCAGCAGCGCGATCCGGCTGCCGTCGAAGCCCGGCAGCTCGAGCGTCAGCAGCGCCGGAGCGTGGCTGACGCAGTACACGCAGACCATCAGCGCCCACTGCGTGCGCGCCGTGCGCGCCAGAAAACCCTGGGCGTCGGCATTGAGCGCGCTGCGCAGCGGCAGGAACAGGAAGCCGTAGACCGGGATCAGGATCGTGAACATGCCGTACCAGCCGGTGCCGACCAGCCAGTACTGCAGCGGCAGGAATACGAAGAAGGCCCAGAACAGCGGCTCGTGATCGGCGCGGCGCGTCGGCGTCAGCGTCACGAACTCGCGCAGCGCCAGAAACGAGATGGCCCCGAACAGCAGCACCGCACCGCTCAGGCCGCCGGCGAGCGCCCCTGCGACCAGTGCGCACATCAGCCACCAGGCGCGGATGCGGGCGTTGAGGTTCTCGATGGTCGCGCGGCCGGCGCCATCCTGCGGCCGGCGCGCCAGCCCGCGGCCGATCAGGCTCGCGATCACGAGCAGCACGAACACGCCGCCGAGCAGCGCGCGCACCGGGGCGTCGTACCAGGTCAGCGGATTCATGGGTTCGGGTTCACCGGGCCAGCGCCAGCACGGCCTGGCGCGCGCGTTCGAGGTAATCGGCCCGTGTCTCGCCATCGACCGGCAGGAAGCGCGCGCCGAAGCGCGCCGCGCACAGCAGCGGCACCGGCAGCATCGAGCCCTTCGGCAGCACGCGGTTGAGGTTTTCGAGGTGGACCGGGATCAGCTCGGCACGCGGGCAGCGCTGCGCGAGCTGCCAGAGTCCGGAGCGGAAGGGCTGCACGGTCTCGCCGTCGCCGCGCGTGCCCTCGGGGAACAGGATCAGCGCCTCGCCGCGTTCGAGCACCGCGAGCAGCGGTGCCAGCACGTCGGCCCGGGCAGCATCGGCTTCGCCGGCAGCCGTGGCCGGCTGGCGGTCGATCAGCACCGCACCGAACACCTGCAGCGCCAGCCAGCGGCGCAGCGGCGTCGCATCCCAGTAATCGCGCGCGGCGACCGGATGCGTGCGGGTGCGCAGCGCCGGCGGCAGCGCCGCCCAGATCACCAGGCCGTCGAGGTGGCTCGCGTGATTGGCGAAGTACACGCGCGCGCCCGCAGCCGGCAGGCTGCCGAGCCACAGCGCACGCACGCCGGTCAGGCCGCGGCAGAGTCCGACCAGGAGCAGCGCCGCACCACGGCGTGCGAGCCTGCGCATCAGCGGGCCCGGATGCGGTCCAGCGTGCCGCTGAAGCTGCAGTCGGCGTCGCGCAGCGTCGCGCAGCCCTCGCCCTGTTCGCTGATGCTGGCCTGGCCGGCCTGCACGCCGATGACGATGCGGCAGGCTTCCTTGCCGGTCGCAGGCTCGACGGTGATCGTGCGGCCGTCGCGCAGACCGTGCGCGACGAACTCGCCGCGGCAGCGGCCGCCTTCGGTGCGCGGGATGTCGAGGCTCATCGTCACGCTGACCTGGCCGTCGTCGTGCTCGCTCAGGTCGAGATGGCGTTCGCCGTCGGCGCGTCCGCGGTATTCGCCGTCGAGGGCGCCGGCACCGGCGAGGGGCGTGACGGCGACGAGCAGCAGGGCAGGCAGCATGCGCTTCATGGGATTCATGAGATTCAAATCCTGATCCGGATCCTGTTTCAGAGCCCTGCATCGGTGCGGTTCGCGACGAAGGCGACCAGCTCCGGAAAGAAGACTGCGAAATCCCCGGCCCAGTCCGGCAGCAGCGCCGTCACCGCCGGCCCGGCCGCCGCCAGCGGCGACGGGCGGCTCAGGCGCGTGGCGATGCCGGCCAGGGCCCGGGCGACGCCGGCGGGTTCGCGGTACGAAAGCAGTGTCCGGCCCTGCAGCAGATGGTCGATGCTGCGCTGCATGCGGGGCGGCAGACGATCATAATCCGCGCGCAAGGCCGCGTGTACCGCCCCGACGAAGGCCGGCAGCGACTGTGCGGACCAGTTCGCCCAGTCCCGGGCCAGGCAGTGGTCGTAGGCCACGTCGATGATGATGCCGCCGTAGCGGCGCAGCGGCGCCGGCAGCCGGGCCCGGCTCGCGCATACGAGCGGATGCGCATCGGTCCAGACATCGATCGCCCGGTGTTCGCGCACCGCCGCCCGCCAGCGCGCATCGGCGAGGGTTTCGACCGGCCCGCGGTGGAAGTCGCCGAGCATCGCGCCGACCCGTGCGTGCGGGTCGGGACCGGCCAGATAGAAATGTGCGAGCCAGTTCACGGGCCGCCCGCACGGGCTTCAGGCGCGCGGCCGGAAGCGGCGCAACTGCGCGTTCAGCTCGCGCAGGCGCTGCGGGTCCGGATGCTCGCCGAAGCGCAGTTCGGCGTAGCGCACGAGGATCTGCCCGGTGGCATCGGCGAGATCCGGGCGCAGCCGGGCGATGCGTGCGCGATAGGACAGCGGCCCCTCGCTGGCCTGCCGCGCCAGGCCGATCGCGGCCAGGCGCGCGCAGAAGCGCGCATAGCTGCGCCCGAGCGGATCGCGGCCCTGCCGGCGGCTGCGCCGGTTCAGCAGGGCGAGCGCGAGTCCGACGATGGCGAGCGCCGAGACCAGCAGCAGGATCAGGCCGCGCCAGTCGATGTCGCGCCAGCCGAGCAGCCAGCCGAGCAGCTCGCGCTGACGTTCGGGACCGTAGGCGAGCACCCATTCGTTCCACGCATATTCGAGCGCATCGAGCTTGAGCAGCGCGATCGCGACCCAGCTCTCGCCGCGGCGCGACAGCAGCGACAGGCTGTCGGGGTCCGGGATCGCCGAGGCCGTGCCGCGCTCGACGCGCTCGGGCGCGATCGCCGCGGTCGGGTCGATGCGCGTCCAGCCGCGGCCCTCCAGCCAGACCTCGGCCCAGGCGTGGGCGTCGGACTGGCGGACGATGAAGTAATCGCCGCCCGGCGAGGGCTCGCCGCCGAGATAGCCGGTGACCACGCGCGCCGGCACCTCGGCGGCACGCATCAGCGCCACGAAGGCGCCGGCGTAGTGTTCGCAGAAGCCGGCGCGGGTATCGAACAGGAATTCATCGACTGCATCGGTCGGCGTCAGCGGCGGCGACAGCGTGTAGCGGAAGGGCTCGCGCCGGAACATCGTCAGCGCCGCCTGCACGCGCTCGGCCGGATCGGCGAAACGCGTGCGCCACTCGCGCCCCAGGGCCTGCGCGCGCGGCGCGGCCGTCGACGGCAGGCGCAGCGCGCGGCTGCGCTCCCAGCTCGTCAGCGGCCCGGTGCGGTATTCGAGCACCGAGCGCTGCTCGTAGCGCACGACCTCGGTCACGGCGCTGCGCCGCATCAGCATGCCGGAGGCGGTGACGCCGGTCTGCGCCGGCAGCGAGTCCGGCAGGTCGAGCGCGTACAGCCAGCGCCGGCCGCTCGGTTCGAGCGTGACCACGTAGCTCAGCGCCTGGCTGGCTTCGGTCTGCGGAAAGTGCTCGCCCGGCAGTTCCTCGCTCATGCGCCAGGTGCGGCCGTCGTAGCGATCGAGCACCGGCCCGCGCCAGTAGCGACGATCCGCAGCCGGCAGGCCGCCGGTGAAGCGCACGCGGAAGGCGACGGCATCGGAGCGGCTCAGCTCGGCGATCGTGCCCGGTGACATGTCCTCGCCGACGCCGGTGCGGGCGGCGGCATCCTGCGGCAGGCTCCAAAGCGGCCCCGGCACGCGCGGGAACAGCACGAACAGCACCAGCGCCAGCGGTACGGCACGCGCGAGCAGACCGCCGACCAGCCGCGCGACGGCCGCCACCGGCGGTCCGCCGCCGTCGCTCGCGACGCGCACCTGCGCAGCCAGCGTCAGCGCGACGCTCGCCAGCGCCCACAGCGCCGTCACCGGGCCCTGGTCATAGAGCATGCGCGCCATGACCAGCAGATAGCCGAGCAGCATCAGCACCAGCGCATCGCGCTGCCCGCCGTGCACACGCCATTCGAGCAGCTTCAGCGAGGTCATCGCGTACAGCAGCGCGACGCCGGCCTCGCGCCCGAACAGCGTGCGGTACTGCCAGCCGATCGCGCCGCACAGCGCGACGGTCGCCGCCGCCAGCAGCCAGCGGTTCGGCAGCGCCCAGTCGCGTGCCTCGGCGCCGAGCCGCCAGAGGCCGGTGGCGATGAACACCGCCGCCAGCCACAGCGGCACGACCGTCACATGCGGCGCCATCGCGCAGAGCAGCGCGAGCCCCGGCAGGCCGTAGAGCCGGGCACCGGGTGCCGGGCGGGTCCAGGCTTCAGGCCGCATCGGCGCCCTCCCCGTACAGCGCCAGGCGCTCCAGCACCTCGAAGCGGTGCGCGCTGCCGCGCGCCGGCGCGAGTTCCGTGGCGCCGAGGCGCAGGCCGAAGCGCACATCGGCCCGGTCGGCCTCGATCGTCCACAGCGTCAGCTGCGACAGCCGCGCCTCGATGCCGTCGCCGGGCGCGCTCGCCAGATCGAGCATCAGCTCGTCGCCGCCGGGCGGCGCGCTGAACTGCTTGACCTGCAGCTGGCCGCTGCGCGCCGACGGCTTCCACGCGACGTGCGTGGCCGGATCGCCGCGCCGCCAGGGCCGCAGGCCGGCGAAGTCCTCGTCACCGGCGCTCTCGGTGCGCGCCGGCTGCTGCTGCGGCTTGCCGTGCGTGCCGGCCGGCAGCTGCGCCACGCCGGCCGGCTGCGGCCAGACCAGCCCGGAAGGCTGGAACTCGACCCAGGTCCAGGCCGTGAACAGTCCGAGCGGAAAGCAGGTCGACACGCGCAGCGCCCCGCTCGCGAGCCGCCCGCGGCGCTGCGCCGGCACCGGCAGGTCGAGCGCGGCCAGCGGTCCGTCGAGATCGCCGCCGGTCTCGACGCCGGCGGCGGTGCGCACGACCACGCCGTAGCGGATTTCGCCGGCCGGGGCCTCCAGACGCAGGCGGATGAAAGCGGTGTCGCCGGCGAACACCGGCTCGGCCAGCGGCGGATGCACGGTCAGCCCGAGCAGGTTGTCGTGCGTGCGACGCATCGCCTCGATCGCGATCGTGCCGAGCAGGAACACCAGCGCAAAGCCGAGGCTGGCGTTGTAGTTGATCGACCAGCCGAGCATCGCCAGCAGCACCGCGGCGAACACGAGGCCGGTGCGCGTCGGCAGGATGTAGATCGAACGCCGCGTCAGCGGATGCGCGGTGCGCAGCAGCGGATGCCGGCGACGGTGCCAGCGCAGGATGCGCGGTTCGACGCTCATCGATCAGACCGGCAGCGGCACCGAGTTGACCAGGCGCTGCAGCAGCTCGTCGGCCCGCGCGCCGGCGTTCTGCGCGCCGGGGCGCAGGCGATGCCCGGCGAGCGCCGGCAGCGTCACCTGCACGTCCTCGGGCAGCACGTGATCCCGCCCGGCGAGCAGCGCCCAGGCACGCGCGACCCGCAGCAGCGCCAGCCCGGCGCGCGGCGACAGGCCGGTCTCGAACTGGCCGCCGTGGCGGGTCGCCGAGATCAGCGCCTGCACGTAATCGAGCAGCACGTCGGCGGCATGCACGCGCTCGACGCGCGCCTGCAGCAGCAGCAGCCCGGGCGGATCGATCAGCACCGGCAGCCGGTCGAGCAGGCGGCGGCGGTCCTCGCCGGCGAGCAGCGCGCGCTCGGCCTTCGGATCCGGGTAGCCGAGGCGCACGCGCAGCAGGAAGCGATCGAGCTGCGATTCCGGCAGCGGGAAGGTGCCGAGCTGGGTCGCCGGGTTCTGCGTCGCGATCACGAAGAACGGCTGCGGCAGCCGCCGCGTGTGACCCTCGCTGGTGACCTGACCTTCCTCCATCGCTTCGAGCAGCGCGCTCTGCGTCTTCGGCGAGGCGCGGTTGATCTCGTCGGCGAGCACGAGCTGCGCGAACACCGGCCCCGGATGGAACACGAAGGCGCCCTGCTCGCGGTCGTAGACCGAAGCGCCGAGGATGTCGGCCGGCAGCATGTCGCTGGTGAACTGGATGCGCCGGTATTCGAGCCCGAGCGTGCGCGCCAGCGCCTGCGCGAGCGTGGTCTTGCCCATGCCGGGCAGGTCCTCGATCAGCAGGTGGCCGCGCGCGAGCAGGCAGGCGAGCGCCAGGCGCAGCGCCGGCTCCTTGCCGAGGATGATGCTGCCGAGCTGGCGGATGATGGCATCGAGCCGCTCGCGCAGCGCGGCCGTACTGATCGCAGTTGCCGGCGCGGCAGCGGTTCCCTGCACGGCTTCCAAGGTTCTTTCCATGGTTCTCCTGATCGCGTGCGCCCGTGGGGCGGGCGCTTTCAGTCCTGGACCTGCAGGTCCAGGCGGTGGCGGCGGAAATTGGCGACGTAATGCGCGGCGGAGCGCAGCAATCCGGCCACGGCGGCCTCGTCCAGTTCCCGGATCACGCGCCCCGGCACGCCCATGACCAGCGAGCGCGGCGGGATCACCTTGCGCTCGGGGATCAGCGTGTGCGCGCCGATCAGGCAGCCCTCGCCGATCACGGCGCCGTTGAGGATCGTGCTCTGGATGCCGACCAGCGTGCCGTCGCCGATCGTGCAGCCATGCAGCATCGCCAGATGCCCGACCGTCACGTCGGCCCCGATCGTCAGCGGAAAGCCCGGATCGGCGTGCAGCACGGCGCCATCCTGCACGTTCGAGCGCGCGCCGATGCTGATCTGCTCGCTGTCGCCGCGCACGACGGCGCGATACCAGATGCTCGCCTCGACGCCGAGCGTCACCGAGCCGATGACCAGTGCGTCATCGGCGATGAACCAGTCGCCGTCCGCGGGACAGACGACGCGACGATCCCCGAGCCGGTAGCGCATGGCGGCATCACTCCTGAGCGTGATCGAGCGTGGTGAGGAATCCGGTGAGGGCGGCGCGCACCGCCTGCGGCCGTTCGAGCGCGAGCATGTGCCCGGCCCCGGCGATCTCGACGTGGTGCGCGCCCGGGATCGCTGCGGCGAGCGCGCGGCCGTACTTCGGCGGCGTCATGACATCGAGCGCGCCCGAGACCACCAGCGTCGGCAGGCGCAGCGTGCCGAGCCGCTCGCCGATATCGAAGCGGGTGCAGGCCCGCAGGTCGGCGCGCAGCCGCGCCGGCGGGCCGTCGAGATAGCGCCCGCGCACGGCCTCGACCTGCGCCGGATCGGCATCCGGTCCGAACAGGCCGCTGACGATGGTCGCGACCGCGCCCGGCCAGTCGTCGTCGATCAGGTCGAACAGCAGCGGCAGCACCTTCAGCCGCGAGCCGGTGCCGATCAGCACCTGCGCCCGCAGCCAGGCCGGCGCGCGCAGCGCCAGCGTCATCACCACCGCCCCGCCCATCGAGTGCCCCGCGAGCACGACACGCGCGAGCCCGCGGGATTCGACGTAGGCGGCGACGGCATCGGCGTAGACCTCGACGCTGTCGGCAAAGCGCCCCTCGGCCGCGCCGTGACCGGGCAGGTCGAGTGCATGCACCCGGACACCGGGCAGATCGGTCAGGGCCGGCGGGAAGTGGCGATGATCACCGCCGGCGCCGTGGATCAGCAGCACGTCGGGGACCGCTGGACCGGCGGCGCAACCGTGGACGACGGCGGCCGGCAGCACCGGTGTGGCGGACGGATCGGTCATGAGCGCGCTCCGTGGTACCGGAACGCCGGATGCTAGCAGAAAGCACAGCCCGGCCCGCCTGCGCCGGGGCCGTGATCGCGCTCGCGATCGTTACCGGTGCGCAACAAAAAACCCCGGTCGCGGGACCGGGGTTTTTCGTGAAATCTGGAGCGGGAAACGAGGCTCGAACTCGCGACCTCAACCTTGGCAAGGTTGCGCTCTACCAACTGAGCTATTCCCGCATGAATCGTTGTGGAGCGTCCCTTCCGGGGTCGTCCAGGTGTCGTCGGTGACGACGGCGCGCATCTTACGGAGCCACTCCCGGGCAGGCAAGCCCCGGATGAAGGTTTCGTTGCATTTATTTGAACGATGGCAAGTACACGACTGGCATCGGCAGCGAAGCTCGCGGACACTCGCATTCCGGCGCATCGCCCGACCGTCCCCGTGTGCACCGGAGCCTGCGTGATCGAAGCCCTGCAGCTGCTGTTCCTGCTGTTCGTCGCCAACGGCGCGCCGGTCCTGGCGACGCGCGTGCTCGATACCGCCGGCGATCACCCGATCGACGGCGGCCGCAGCTTCCTCGACGGCCGGCCGCTGTTCGGTCCGAGCAAGACCTGGCGCGGCCTCGGCGTGGCGCTGCTGGCCAGCACGCTCGCTGCGCTGCTGCTCGGCTGGCCGGCGGAGATCGGCCTGCTGATCGGCGCAGCGGCCATGCTCGGCGATCTCCTTTCAAGTTTTCTGAAGCGCCGGCTCGGCCTTGCATCGAGCGCGCAGGCCCTCGGCATCGATCAGGTCCCGGAGGCCTTGCTGCCGCTGCTGGCGGTGCGCGAGACCCTGGCGCTCGATGGCTGGGTCATCGCCGCGCTGGTGGCGGCGTTCGTGGTGCTGGAGCTGCTGCTGTCGCGCCTGCTGTACCGGCTGCACATCCGCCGCCAGCCCTACTGAAGCGCAGCGGCCTCAGCCCCGGCGCAGCGTGTGCACGACGATCTCCGGCGGGCAGTTGTAGCGCACGCCGACGATCGACGAACCGGCCCCGGTCGAGGTGTAGCCGAGCATGTCGCGGTAGCGCCACGGACCGCGGCAGTAGGCGCGCGGGCAGTCGGCGTTCAGCATCAGCGGCAGGCCGCCGGGCAGGCAGACCTGGCCGCCGTGCGTGTGGCCGGCGAGCAGCAGGTCGAAGCCGGCGTGCGCGGCCTGCCACCAGGTTTCCGGCGAGTGCGACAGCAGGATCGCGCAGTCCTCGGCCGGGATGCCGTCGGCGGCGCGCTCGATGTTGCCGGCCTCGAAGAAGTGCGGATCATCGATGCCGGCGAGGTGCAGGCGCGCGTCGGCGCGCGTCAGCGTCACGTGCTCGTTCATCAGCAGCCGGATGCCGAGCGACTCGATGCGCGGCACCATGCGCACGGTGTCGTGGTTGCCGAGGATCGCGTAGACCTCGCCCGGCAGCTGCGGACGCAGGCGTTCGAGCCGTTCGAGCGCCGGACGCCAGTCGCCGTGCGTGCGGTAGCGGAAATCGCCGGTGAGCACGGTCAGGTCGGCCTCGACGCCGCGCACGCGCTCGGCCAGCGCGTGCACGAAGGCCTCGGAGGCATCGAGGTGCAGGTCGGACAGCTGCAGCACGCGCAGGCCGTCGAAGGCCGCCGGCAGCGCCGGCAGCCGCGCCTCGTGCCGGGTCACGGCGATCGCGAGCGCGTTGCGCAGCCCCCGGCCGTAGAGGCCGCCGAGCTTCAGCACGCCGCGGATCAGCGCGTGGATCGAATACCAGTTTTCGAGATGGAAGAAGGTGCGGCCGTAGCCGAACACGGCCTTGCCGTGCGCGCCCTCCATGTTCAGGCGCTGGCGCAGATGCACCGGGCTCAGGCGGGCCGCGAGTGCGGCGAGTTCGGGATCGGGCCGGACGGGGGGCATGGCAGCAGGGGGGTCCATCGGTACGGCAGCGCCGCGCCGTTCGCCGGTGCCGGCGAGAATCGCGGAATCAGGCATGTTCGGTCACTCCCCGGTTTGTTGCCCCTTCCCTGGAGAGAGGCTTTGCAGTGCGCGCGGCCCCGCACGCGTGACGTTCATTCGCCGTCCGCATTTAAGCAGCCGCCACCGGCATGCGGCGGCGCACCAATGATGAAAAGTTGATAAGGGCCTTGTATCGCAGCGATCCGTTGCCAGCGCGCAACAGCGCCGCCGGCGCCCTCAGCCCCTGCCGACCGGCGGCGTGTTGCGGGCGACCTCGTCGATCGTCGTCAGGCCGGCGGCGACCTTCAGCGCGCCGGCGATGCGCAGCGGCCGCATGCCCTCGCGGATCGCCTGCGTGCGCATCGCGTCCAGATCGAGCGGCGAATCGACGTGCAGGGCCAGCTCCGGACTCAGCATCAGCATCTCGTACAGGCCGGTGCGGCCGCGGAAGCCGGTCATCCGGCATTCGAGGCAGCCGGCACCGCGCATGGACTGCGCCGGCATCGCCACCGACCACGGCCGCACCAGGGCTTCCCAGGCGGCGGCATCGACCGGCTCGGGTTCGGCGCAGTGCGGACAGACGGTGCGCACCAGCCGCTGCGCGACCACGCCGAGCACGGTCGAGCGGATCAGGTAGGGCGGCACGCCGAGGTCCATCAGGCGCACGACCGCCGCGGGCGCATCGTTGGTGTGCAGCGTCGACAGCACCAGATGCCCGGTCAGCGCCGCCTGCACCGCCATCTCGGCGGTTTCGAGGTCGCGGATCTCGCCGACCATGATCACGTCCGGGTCCTGACGCATCAGCGTGCGCACGCCGAGCGCGAAGTCGATGCCGAGATTCGGCTGTACCTGCATCTGATTCAGATACGGGTACACCATCTCGATCGGGTCCTCGATCGTGCAGACGTTGACCTCGGGCGTCGCCAGCTCGCGCAGCGTCGAGTACAGCGTCGTGGTCTTGCCCGAGCCGGTCGGGCCGGTGACCAGCACGATGCCGTGCGGCCGGTGCACGAGTCCGCTCCAGAGCCGGTTTTCCTCGTCCGAGAAGCCGAGTTCGGCGCGGCTCTTCAGCAGCACGTTCGGATCGAAGATGCGCAGCACCAGCTTCTCGCCGAAGGCGGTCGGCATCGACGACAGGCGCAGCTCGATCTCCTCGCCGTTCGGCGTGCCGGTCTTGATGCGCCCGTCCTGCGGCCGGCGCTTCTCGACCACGTCCATGCGCGCGAGCAGCTTGATGCGGTTGATCGCCGCGACCATCACCGTCATCGGCCCCTGATAGACGAGGTGCAGCGCGCCGTCGATGCGAAAGCGCACCAGGCATTCGTCACGGCGCGGCTCGATGTGGATGTCGCTGGCGCGCTGCTCGAAGGCGTACTGCAGCAGCCAGTCGACGATGTGGACGATGGCGCGGTCGTTGGCATCGACGCCGTGCTTGCCGCCGAGCTTGACCAGCTGCTCGAAGTTGGTGATCGCGCTCGGCAGCGACTGCGGCGATTTCATCGCCGACTGCACCGAGCGCGCGAGGCTGTAGAACTCGGCGAGATAGCGGACGATGTCGGCCGGATTGGCGATCACCGGCCGGATGTTCAGGCGCAGCCCCTGTTCGAGCACGCTCTGCCATTCGCGGTCGAAGGGCTCGGCGGTGGCGATGGTGACGGCGGTGTCGCTGACCGCGACCGGCAGGATGTGGAAGCGCGTGGCGTAGGCGTGCGAGACGACGCCGCAGACCTTGGACACGTCGATCTTCAGCGGGTCGATGTGGAAGTACGGGAAGCCGGTGCGCCCGGCGAGCCATTCGGTCAGCATCTCGGTGCTGAGCACGCGCTTCGGCTGCTGCGCGCTCGGCAGGCGCTGCTCGCCGATGAACACCAGCGGATGCGCGCTGTTCGCGCTGCGCGTGCGCTGCTTGCGCAGTTCGGCCGCACTCGCCTCGCTGATCTCGCCGTCCTCGACCAGCAGCCGCAGAACCTCTTCGAGCCCGAGCCTGCGCCCGGCCTGCGGCCGCGGCGCCGTGGATGCCTTCATGATCACTGCCTCGCTGTCGCTGCCGGTGCCGCAGCGGCGGAAGCGCCGGCACCGTCCCCGCACCGGCCTGCGGCGCGGGGTCGGACACCTTAGAGGATTTCGGCCGGTGGTGGCATGGGTGGTCCGGTCAAGAAATGCGAAACCGCCGGACCCGGACGGGCAGCACGGCAGGCAGCCGGAGATGCAGCAGGCCAACGCGGGCGGACTTGTGCGGACAGAGGCCCGCGCCCGCCGGCTTTACAGCAGGGGCCACAGATACTTCAGCCCCATCCACACCGCCATCGCCACCATCATCAGATCCTCGGTCAGCGACACGAAGCCGAGCGGCACGTGGCTGTCGCCGCCGACGCAGGCGCATCTGAGTTCGCGCCGGTCGATATAGACGGCCTTGAACACCGAGATCGCGCCGATCGTGCCGATCACGAACGCGACCGGCACGGCCAGCCAGAGTCCGGCGCCGCCGGCGATCATCAGCACGCCGGCGAGCGCCTCGCCGAACGGATAGAGGTACGCATACCGCACCCGGCGCTGCGCGAGCAGGTCGTAGCCGAGGAACATGTTCGAGAAGCTTTCGAGGTCGCGCAGCTTCAGCATCGCGAGCAGGCACATCGAGAAGGCGATGAACCATTCCCCGGCCTGCCGCGTGAGCACGGTGCCGAACGCGGCCTGGCAGGCGGCCAGCGCCATCAGCGCCGCCATCCCGAACACCGCGATGACCGGCTGGTAGGTGACGGCGTCCGGATCGCGGAGGGGTTTGCCGAAGAAGCGGCGCAGGTCGTCGTAGCCGCCGATGCGCTGGCCGTCGATGAAGGTCTGCGGCGTCGTCTCGACGCCGTGCCGGGCCATGAAGGCGTCGGTTTCCTGATGCGTCCTCAGCCAGTGGTCGTCGACGGCATAGCCTTCGCGCTTCAGCAGATCGAGGGACTTGAGGCCGAAGGGGCAGAGGTGCTCCTTCATGACCATGCGGTACAGCTCGGCCGTGCGGGGGTGTTGAGAGTCGGTCGTCATCGCGGGCTCCGGTCGGGGGGAACGGATATCGGACGAGCCGGGGATGCGCAGGCCCGTCCAAAGATGACCGCGGTG